>JASFTL010000383.1:0-4473 GCA_050053555.1 Desulfobacterales bacterium | reverse complement strand
CAGATCAGATGCCACCCTTAATCCCGGCGGGGTTCGCATCGGAACGGCCGAAATATACCGGCAACTGGAACAAATGGCGGAAATCGATGACAGCGTTGTTGTTGGGCAGGACTGGAACAATGATGTGCGGGTGATCCTTTTCGTTAAGTTGGCAGAAGGCATTGAACTCACGGATGAATTGAAGAACAAAATCAAGCAAACGATTCGCACCAATGCCTCGCCGCGGCATGTACCCGCCAAGATCATCAGTGTGCCTGCTGTACCCTACACACTGAACATGAAAAAAGTTGAACTGGCGGTAAAAAAAGTGATTCAGGGCCAGGAGGTCCTCAACAAAGATGCCCTGAGTAATCCGGAAGCGTTGGATTATTATGCTGACATAAAAGAGCTCCAGGAAAATTAGGCTATCCTTTTTTCCTTCTATATTTTATAAACACAGAACCCAATTCTTCCAAAAGCTGGGAGTAGAATTAATTTAATAAATTATTTCAGATTATCCTGAGCACCTTTCTTGTGATAACTCTTTTCTTCAAGGAACATCTGCAACCTTTATCGCAACGGAGAAATACCCAATGTCAGAATCTTTTCAGATTTTTCCTGTGGGTGTGGTTAGAAAAAGAGAAGAAGCGATCTGGATTGAAATATTTGATGCGTACTCAGATGCACTGCTGGGGTTGGAAGGGTTTTCCCATATACAGGTGTTTTATTGGTTTCACGAAAACGATACGGACGACCGGCGTAAAACATTGCGAGTACATCCACGCAAAGATAAAAATAATCCTTTGAGCGGGGTATTTGCCACGCATTCTCCCCTACGACCGAATCTGATCGGTTTAACCCTGTGTAAAATAAAATCGATCCAGGATGGGCGTATTGAAATCGAAGACATAGATGCTTTGGATCGCACCCCTGTAATCGATATCAAGTGTTATATTCCAAGTTCGGTTATTGAATCGGAAATTCGCCTTCCGCATTGGGTGTGATACCCAACATGGAAGCAGGTGTCAGGTTTCGGGTGTCAGGAAAAATATGGACTGAGGACTGAGTGATGAGTGCTGAGGCATATCGAATTAGAAAGTGGCTGTGCGCATGCCAGCTTATGCCGGAAAACGAAAAGTCAAGGCCTCAGGAGGACCATTCAAGCCGGAAAACGACAAGTCGTGTCGAAGGTGTAGGGCGTCGGGCAGCATTTTTTGCTCAGTCCTCAGTCCTCAGCACTCAGTCCTATGTTTTGACACCTGAACACTGAAACCTGAAACCAAGAATTTTTGAACGACTACCCTTAATTGGATTCCAGTTATGCTCACTGATCTTTCCGGCCAGATAGAAAGGATCACCTATACCAACGAAGAAAACGGCTTTACGATAGCCAAGGTGAAGGTTCAGGGTCAGAGAGATTTAGTCACTGTTGTCGGAAATTTGATGGCTCCGATGCCCGGTGAGATTCTTGATATGCACGGTCAGTGGGCCCGTCATCCTAAATTTGGCGAACAGTTTAAGGTCGTTCAATTCAAGACCAAGGTTCCGGCCACGGTTTACGGTATCCGGAAATATTTGGGATCCGGTTTGATCAAGGGCCTGGGGCCGGTCATGGCCGGACGCATTGTCGATAAATTCGGCAAAAAAACCCTGGACATAATTGAAAATGAAATTGATCGTTTGGCCGAGGTTAAGGGCATTGCAGAGAAAAGCATCGCCAGGATTGCAAAAGCATGGGACGCACAAAAAGAGATCCGAGATGTAATGATCTTTTTGCAAAGTCATGGCGTCAGCTCTGCCTATGCGACCAAGATATTTAAACACTACGGAGACCGATCGATTGCCGTGGTCAAGCAAAATCCCTACCGCCTGGCGACAGATATTTTTGGGATCGGATTTCTTAAGGCCGACAGCATCGCCAAAGAACTCGGATTTTCAGATGACTCCCAAGTGAGAGTTGAAGCCGGCGTTGTTTATACACTACATCAGCTTTCAGAAGACGGTCATGTATATTATCCCTATGAGCAACTGGTTGAACGCTGCTGCGAAATTTTGAGTGTGGCCCGCGAGTCCGTTGTCCTGGCCATTCGCACCCTTAATGCAGCCAGACAGATCGTTATCGAAGACCTAAATAACGGTCCTGAAAATGTTGCACAAAATGACAAAGCGGTTTATCTGACCCGATTTCACCAATGTGAGACCCGAATTTCAAACCGATTGAAGGCTTTGCTATCCGCACCTAAATTAATCCGCCAGGTGGATTCTACTCGGGCCATTGAGTGGGTTCAGCAGCAGCTTTCATTTCAGCCGGCTGAAAGTCAGCGGCAAGCCATTCGCTGCGCCCTTGAAAATAAAGTTATGGTCATCACCGGAGGACCGGGCACGGGCAAAACCACCATTGTGAAAGCGATTCTAAAAATTTTTTCGAAACTCAAGATTGAAATAATGCTGGCGGCTCCCACCGGTAGAGCTGCCAAACGCATGAGCGAGATGACCGACCATGACGCCAAAACGATACACCGTCTGCTCGAATACAGCATTCATAAGCAGGGATTTCAAAGAAACGAAAAGAACCCGCTGGATTGCGACCTGTTGATTGTTGATGAGGCCTCCATGATCGACACGATTTTGATGGATCATCTCTTAAATGCGGTTCCGGCAACCGCAACCTGTATCTTTGTCGGTGATGTGAATCAGCTGCCTTCAGTTGGTGCCGGCAATGTGCTCAACGACATTATCGCCTCCGGTGCTGTTGCGGTTATTGAGTTAACTGAAATATTCCGCCAGGCCGAAGCCAGCCGTATCATTGTTAATGCACATAAAATAAATGAAGGCCAATTGCCGGCCCTGCGTCAATCAGAGATATTCGATCCCAATAACGATTTCTATTTCATTGAGCAGGACAATCCTGAAAAGGTGCTGGAAATAATATTAGAATTGGCCAATCGGCGAATTCCGCAACGATTTCGTTTTGATCCCATAGACGATATCCAGGTGCTTACACCGATGCACAAAGGTGTCGTGGGGGCTGCCAATCTGAACGATCAACTTCAATCCGTATTAAATCCCGGAAATGGTGGTGTCATTCGTGGAGACCGCACCTATCGGATGAACGATAAGGTGATGCAAATCCGAAATAACTATGACAAAGAGATCTTTAACGGCGATATCGGCCGCATAACCGGTATCTCTTTTGAAGATCGCCAGATAACGATTTCTTTTGACAACCGTGATATGGTTTATGATTTTAGCGAGCTGGATGAAATCATCCTGGCCTATGCGGTTTCCGTGCACAAATCCCAGGGCTCAGAGTATCCGGTCGTCATCTTGCCGGTTGTAACCCAGCATTATATTCTGCTGCAGCGCAACCTGATTTACACGGCAGTAACGCGCGGCCGAAATCTGGTGGTCATGGTGGGAAGCCGCAAAGCTCTGGCCATCGGAGTCAATAACAGTCAGACGCAGCAGCGGTATACCCAACTGCGTTATCGACTCGGCTGGCACCCTTAATATCATTCAGGCGATAATGATTTGTTTGACATAAAGCATATCATAAAGCTGAAAATATAATTCAAATTAAGGAATTGTAGATCATAGCTTCAATGAAGGGAGGAGAATATGAAATCTATACTGGTACTTATCTGCGGCCTGACATTGATCGTCGGCTGCCACATGCCCGCCCCGCCGCCCACTCAGGATCCGGATGCTGAACTGATTGAAAAGGGCCGGCAGATTTTTTTTAACGAAACCTTTGAAGGCAACGGCAGAACCTGCGGCTCCTGTCATCCGGCTGAAAACAATTTTGCAATCGACCCCGCATTTATCGCCTCACTGCCGGATGACGATCCGCTTTTTGTGGCCGAATTCAATCCAGCCCTCAAGGAGAATTTTGAAAACCCGCGTCTTATGCGGGAATTTGGGCTAATTATTGAAAATCTAGATGGCTTTAGTGATCTGGCCAACAAATTCACCCTGCGCGGTGTACCCCATATCCTTGGATTGCCAAACACGATTGACAGCTCGCTGGGGCCTCGTACGGGATGGTCGGGGGATGGCTCGCCCGGCGATGGAACCCTGAGATCGTTTGCAACCGGTGCGGTCATCCAACACTTTACAAAAACACTGAACCGCATTCCGGGTGTTGATTTCCGTCTGCCGACCGATGACGAACTTGATGCCTTGGAAGCCTTTCAATTTTCTCTGGGACGCCAGGAGGAACTCACGTTGCCATTGCCGCTTAAAGGTACGGTGGCAAAAAGGGGTCAGGCAATTTTCAACGATCTCACGCTAGGAAAGTGTTCTGCCTGTCATTTTAACGCGGGCGCTAATTTTAATCCGAATCTTCCTTTTCCAGCCTCAGGTAATTTAAACTTTAACACTGGAGTTGAGGATCTTCCGGACCAGCCCCAGGATTTAACCGGTGAACTGGTCCCGCCCGATGATGGGTTCGGCATACCCGGCGACGGGACCTTCAACACACCTTCTTTGATTGAA
>JASFTL010000382.1:0-4488 GCA_050053555.1 Desulfobacterales bacterium | reverse complement strand
AGATCCCCGGCTCTGAGGTTAGCCGGTATCCCTTTATTTTCAGCGAACATAAAAGCAACCCCGCTAAAACCCAAGAGAATACCAAAAAGTTTTCGCCGCGTAATTCGATCACCGGGTATGAAAAAATGGGCTAAAAACAGAACCCAGAACGGCAGAAGATTGGCGATCAACGTGCCCCGGGAGGCATTGGATTTGCTGAGCCCGAAATAAAACATGGATAACTGAATCGAAAAAAGCAAAGCAAGTATCAGAACCTGGTGAAGCTGGCCTTTTTTGAGCGAAATGGTTTGACCGGTTGCCCTGGCCCACAGAAAAATAGCCAGCGCCGCAATACTGAAGCGAAGTGCCGCGGTGGTAAATACCCCGATCCCGGAAAAAGAATATTTTATGGCCACGGCATTGGAACCAAAAATCACGCACAAAAAGGCGCTAAAAATGCCGACGTAAAAGGAAAAATCCTGATTATTGATATTCTGTCTTTCCATTGCTGCAAAAAACTTGTTAAGCATACAGACCTTAATATGAACTTAAAAAATAAGTTTGAGAGCTTATATCAGAAAACATTAAATAGCAATGGGATAAATTCTGTATTTACTGGCAAGCAGGAATCGCCTAAGATTTGAAACGATCAATTAGGGTTGATTTTTTTAAGCAATTTAAATTCAATTGTCTATTGATCTTTGATATGTCAAAATTATAATCCCTGGAAGATAGCAGAGGTCTAATGATTCCATCCTTTAACTACAATTTGGTCCCCGCAATAAAATTCGGTTGCGGCTTGGCGTCAAGGCTCGGCGAAGAACTTGTATTCCGAAATGATAAAAAAAGAGCGGTGATGATCAGCGATCCGGGAGTCGTCGCTGCAGGCCTCACTGACGGGGCGGTTGCTTCTCTGAAAAAAAATGGATATGCCGTTGACCGTTTCAGCGATTTAACCGGCGAGGCTTCTGCAAAGGCGATTGAAACAGCCGCTGATCTGATTCGGGCAATCAAACCAGCAACCGTTATCGGATTTGGAGGCGGTTCGGCCCTTGATGTCGCCAAATTCGCAACCGTTCTGGCATCCGCTGATCAAGGCGCAGAATATTATGCCCTCACCGCCAACCCGCTGCCCCCGAAGGCCGCAAAGATCGTCTTGCTTCCCACCACTGCCGGGACCGGGGCGGAGGCCACACGTACCGCTGTGTTTTCAACTGTCGAAAATCGTAAAGTCTGGGCCTGGGGGCATGAACTCGCCGCCGACCTCGTGATTCTTGATCCGGAATTAACGCTGACGTTGCCCGAATCGCTTACCGCTGCAACCGGTTTGGATGCCATGGTGCACGCCATTGAGGCTTGCACCGTTAAAAAAAGTCATCCGCTGACCATGTCATTCGGCCTGCATGCCATACGGCTGGGAATTGAAAATCTTGAGAAAGCCATATATAACCCGCAAGATTTGGATGCCCGCGCAGCGCTCCTGATCGCGTCAACCCTGGCAGGGATGGCGATAGATGGCGCAGGAGCGGGTCTTGCGCACAGCATTGGCCATGCCCTGGGAACCATCGCCGGTGTCCATCACGGTCGAGCCGTGGCATTGGCACTGGATGTGGTTTTTGTAAAAAATGCAATGACTGCCGTCGAGGCCCATGCCGAAATTGCGGCGGCACTGGGCGTTCAGTCCGGCACAGCGTCTCCTGAAGATCTGGCGAAAATGGGCGCACAGACTTTTAGTGATTTTATCCGCCGCACCGGCATTGCGATATCGCTTAAACAAGATGGGCTCTGCGAGGAGGATCTGGAACGCTTGATGGATGTCATCTTTTCATCTGAGAATACATCCATGCGCGACAACAACTGTTATGCCGCCAGTGAGGAAGCTCTTCGTAAATGTGCCCGACAGCTGCTGTCTCGCTGAATCGGATTTACGAAAGGCTGTTCATTGAAAATCACCTCTATTAAAATCAAAAATTATCTCATGCCGCTGGATCCCCCATTTAAAGCCGCCTGGGATCCCTCTCCCCGCCGGAAATTTGGGGCCAGCATTGTATGCGTGAACACCGACGAAGGTATTACGGGAATCGGTTCCGGAGATGCGATGATGGGTTTAAAGGGGCACGAACATCTCTTTATCGGACGCGATCCTTATGAAATTGAGCGGCACTGGCAGGTGCTGGATAATATTGATTTCCATTATGGCCGCTGCTGGCCGGTGGATGTTGCCCTATGGGATATCATGGGCAAAGCACGCCATCAGCCAATCGCCAAACTTTTAAACGCCAAAAAATCAAAGATTCTGGCCTATGCTTCTACCGGGGAGATCATGGCTCCCGAAGATCGCGCCCAGCGAGCACAGATGCTCTGGGAACAGGGTTTCAAAGCCATAAAAATCAGGTTCCATCAAAAAGATCCTCGCGAGGATATTAAAGTGGTCGAAGCAGTCCGCGAGGTTGTCGGCGATCAGCTGGAGATCATGGTAGATGCCAATCAGGGCTGGAAAATGCCCTGGGATACGGAAACGCCATGGGATTTTGAGCAAGCTTATCGCGTGGCGAAAGAACTGGAACAACTAAACGCTTACTGGTTGGAGGAGCCGTTGCCGCATTATGACTTCAGGGGACTTGCCCGGCTTCGGGAGAAAACAGAAATTCGCATCGCCGGCGGCGAGATGAACCGTCGCTGGCATGACTTTCAGGAAATGAACAACCTGGGTTCCCTGGATGTGTATCAACCGGATGCGGTCTTGGCCGGCGGCATTACCATGGTGAAAAAAATCGCCGAGTGGGTGCAGGACGCGGGCGCATGGTACAGCCCGCACACCTGGAGCAACGGCATTGGACTGGTTGCCAATCTGCATTTGGCCTGTGCACTGAGCAAATGCCCTTATTTGGAGTTTCCGTTTGATCCACCGGCCTGGACAACAGAGCGACGGGATTACATGTTGCACCCCGATGATCGCCTGATGATAGACGGCAACGGATACCTGCATGTTCCACAAAAACCGGGACTCGGCTGTGAGCTCGATCAAGAAGCCCTGTCGCGCTACGAAGTCAACACGGTTTATATTGGAGAACAGTAAAGGAGGACATAAAATGGATCAAAGCAATCGCGATATGGGAATTAATTACATTAAAACCCGTAAAAAACACCCCTGTTATGGAATGGGTCTGGGAATCATCGTCCTTGATGATCCGTATCCCGGTTTTCCGGGAGACGTTCGCAATGCCAGTGCCTTTCCATATCCCATTCAATACGAAATTGCCGAGGGTGTCGACAACTATACGCTGGTTTGGAAAGAGGATAAAAGCCCGTGTCTTGAACCGATCAGACGGGCGGCTAAAAGGCTGGAACAGATCGGCTGCCGCGCCATTGCGGCCGAATGCGGTTATTTCGCCTACTTTCAAAAAGACATTGCCGGCTATGTGGACATACCCGTATTTATGTCAAGCTTACTGCAGGTGCCTTTTATTCAGCAGGTGATTGGCCCTCAAAAAACAGTCGGGATTGTATGCGCTCAAAAACGATTTTTAAGCGACACGCACCTGCAAAATGTGGGTATTGATCTGGACAGCAATTTTATTGTCGCCGGCGCTCTGGACGAATACGGGTGCCCGGAGTTTACCAACCTGTGGGACCCCGAAAAACGTCCCGAACGCCCGGAAGCATACTATGATCAAGCCGAAAAGGATATGATCCGAGTTTGTTCAGAGGTGTGCGGCGCCCATCCAAATATCGGCGCGCTGATGCTGGAATGCACCGGTATGCAACCGTTTGCGCGGGCCGTGCAGCGGGAAGTCGATCTGCCGGTTTTTAGCTGGGGCACCCTGTTGGATTATGCCTATTCGGTGGTGGTGCATCGGGACTACTATGGCCACGTCTAACCTGAATCTTGCGTGAAAATTAATGAGAAATTGGGATTATATTTAATGGCAGCATGTCAAGCAAAATCTAAAAGCAAAACAAAATACCGATTAAGTATAAAGGATGAAAGTCATTTTATCTCATTACTTTTCACCCTTCGGGCGAGCCGGAGGCTTCCATCTGCTGCGTTGTTAAAAGCTTGCAATAGTTTACAATGGCTGCGCCCTTAAATGCCTTGCATATGAAAGCCTCCGACTCGTGCAAAATTCAGGTATATAGAAAAATGACGAATATGATCTAAAATGTAAAGTGCCTATAAATAAGAGTTCGGATATGTGCCCAATCTCACGAGTTTTCAGGGTAACTCATCCTTGTGAGTATTGGAGATATTTGCAATTTTGGAATTTGAAAGTATTTGAGATTACCAGAAGGCATGTGCAATTATCTGCGGTTGGCTCTTCGATAGATATTGTTATATAGTCCCAATCTGAGGGGGATCGCCGGGGTTGATCAAGTCATTAGTTTTCATTAAGGCCGATGGTAGTAGGTTTGAGTTGGTAATATTTTCAAAGAGAAATCATGAAAAAGAATGGGTAATCATTATAGTGCTACCCATTCTACAAGACCAAAAGGTAACCTATTGTGCAG
>JASFTL010000381.1:0-4519 GCA_050053555.1 Desulfobacterales bacterium | reverse complement strand
AGGCGCATGGCCAATACCCAGGCGATAGGATTCGACCCATCGCATTAAAATGCCGGTGGTATTTCCAATAAACCCGAGCGCAGTCACCCAGGTTGCCAGCTTACCGCTGGCCGACTTTTTGAAAACCCAGTCAAAAATATACAAAACTCCGGCCAATCCGTACACAAACGTAATGATGGATAATATGTTCGAACTGCTCATCGTCCACCTCTATTGCAGGCTCATCGGAACGCAAGTTAAAATGTTCAGCCTAGTTTCCGGCCTCCCCATCGGTACTTGCCGCCGTTTCTGCCAGTTTTTCTGATAGGTTGCTGACCTTATTTTCCATACCCGTTTTGTTCTTATTTGCCGTCCCGGCGACCATGATTCGGCTCTTTTTTCCATCTGCGGTGACTTCGACGCAAACTTGTTTATGGGACATAAAAAAGGTGATGTAAATCCCGATGATCATTAGAATAAAGCCGCTATAGACCACCCAAACACCGGGATCCCTGCTAACTTGCAATCCGGTATAATAGCGCGGCAGATAATCGGCAATCGCAATAACCACATCGCCCTTGCGCATGCGATCAAATCGAGGAAAGCGCAACGGTAGTGTTACCTCGACCGGATTGCTGTTGGGGGGCATTAGAATCCCGATAAATGCCTCACCGATGTTTTGCCCTTTGAAATCAGCAGCACGTGTAAATCGCTTCAATGTGAAAGTGCCAAGATTTTCCGGGATGACGATTGGCTTGTCAATGGCTGCTTTTCGGCTGTAAATCATACCGGTGGCTTTGCTGGAAAGATTCAGCATCACCTCATTGGGTGGCAGACTCCCATAGCTGGCTTGAAAAAATCGGATACCCTCATATTGCAACGGATCATTAACGATAATATCTTTTTGATAAACCGGCTTGCCCTGCTTGAGAATGGTTAAACTTGAACGAAATTCTTTGGGAGCGCCGCTATCATAAAACGTCACATTAAAATCATCGCAGCGAATCTCAAAGTCAAGCTGGAGCTTCTGGGTGCGATTTCTTAACTGAATCGTACGTGCGCTTTCGCCTTCGGGGATGTTAACAAAGCCATCAAAGCCGAAAATAGAACCGATCAGTCCACCGATTAATAAGAGCACTACGCTAAAATGGACGATATAAACGCCAAGGCGGGTCAAACGTCCGCTTTCGCCATAGATGGCAAAACCTTGATCGGTATCCTCTACCTGCTGATAGTTAAAACGGCGGGCAACAATGGAAGGGTAGATCTTTTTTAACTGATCGAGGTCACGCTCTGTCTTAAACTCCTCTTTACGCTTGAGCCGCCGGAATCGATCGATGTTAAATTTTGGGTGGCGCACAAATATAATTTTCCAGGTGAGTTGCAGCCGATCGATCGAACAGACCACAATATTGGCTGTCAATGAAAGAATTAAACTGCGAAACCACCAGGAATGATACATATCGAATAGCCCCAGCAGCGCAAAAAGTCGATAACCAAATTCACCAAAAGCTTGAACATACGCCGCCGGATTTTCATTTTGAGGAATTAGGGTTCCGATTATCGAAGTGGCCGCCAGGGTTAACAAAAGGACGATTGTTAATTTTAAGGAGGCAAGGGCTTTCCACAACCCGTTTATAAGTGAGAGATCAGAGGCGACCTCGCTAGAACTCATGCTCATTCCTTTCTCATAAAATTGAAGACCTCTACATATCAAAAGTTGTAAAATCAGGCAACAGCCAAAATTAAGTGTTCAATTTCAATAGGTTACCATCAAGAAAGGATAGTCCAGAGTCTTGTCCCACAAATATATTACGAACGTCATGTGGTATAATGCTTGAAATTTGAAACTTCAACGAACTTATTCTTGAAAAAGAAGATTTGAAAGACCACACGGTGTTAAGTGAATTGCAAAAAGGACACCCCGCTAAAACGCATCTCCGAAAATACCCTGCTGTATTGGAAAGAGGCCGCCGATGTGATAGAAAAGGGGCTGTCAGCGTTTTGGCAGAGATGATGAAGAAATGATGTTTGAAAGCAATCAGTGCTGAAAAACGAAATAGTCTTCCGCTGCCCGTTGAAATGGACGGCAGGCGGAAGACTATTTGCCTTGCTTAATCTGATCGATCCGTATCGCCAGGTAGGGGAAATGCTGATGGGAAAAAAATCCAACGTTCAGAGCCAGTCAAGTAGATTCTGTTTAATGATGACCGATAATAGCTATCTCGAAGTGAATTGGATTTCTTTGATTCAGCGAATAACCGGCTTATCTTTTCACGTAAAGGCCACGGGATTTCGCTGACACCATGCCTTTTTTCGAGAGCTTATATAGCGCATTGCTAAGCTGTCGGGAGTCAAGACCCGTTTTCGTTTTCAACGTGGCGATGGTGGTGCCCTTTTTGCTGCGCTTAATCACACTGTAAACGGTGTCGAGAACAGTTTTACCCTTGGCCGGTGAAGTTTTTCTTCTTGCCGGTGCCGTTTTTCTGCGGGCAGTTGCCCTGCTGACCGTCTTTTTGCGTCTGGCAGGTGCCTTTTTTGCAGGTTGAAGTTTATCTACCTGTTTTGTGATCCGATCAACCTGTTTAGAAAGACTGGCAAGCGATTTGGAGATTGTTTTTAGTTGAGTTTTTATTCTCTTCATTCTATTTGTCCCTCCCTATGAGAAAAATTTGTTCTTGGTGTACGACTAGTGTAAGACAGCCTATATTAAAAGTCAATGTTGAAGAAGATAATGAAGATAAGCAGTGAAACCGGCCGTTGACAATTGGTTGGTGTTGTGAGAGATAAGCCTGACCCAAACCTCGATTATGAAAACCCGAACGATCAGTTTACTACCGAATGCCGCCGTTTTGGGATAAAAAATGTCATCGCAACGAAAAAATAAAACACAAAAACTCGCTTGTTCTGGAAAAATCCAAAAAGATTTTCGTATTCGTTATGAAGAGGCACTAAATCCGTCTCAGCTTGATGCGGTCACCTGTACTGCGGGCCCTTTGTTGGTTATTGCCGGAGCCGGGAGCGGTAAAACCAGGACTCTGACTTACCGAGTGGCCTATCTGGTGGAAAAGGGCATATCCCCGGCTTCTATTCTTCTTTTGACATTTACACGCAAAGCATCTCAGGAAATGCTTCGCAGAGCAACTCGATTGCTGGATGCCCGTTGTGAAAAAATTGCTGGAGGAACCTTTCACTCCTTTGCCAACGCCATGCTGCGCAAATACGCCTCACAAATGAGTTTAGACCCGGCTTTTGGGATCCTTGATCGTACCGATGCAGAAAATCTAATCGGCATGTTGCGAAAAGAAAGGCGCCCGGCCACTAAATATCGTTCGTTTCCCAGACGGAAAACGCTGGCAGATATTTTCAGCCGAGCGGTGAACAAAGGTTTGGCTATCGAAGATATCATCGATCAAGAATACCCGCATTTCGCTTCTCACTTGGCAGTCATCACCGGCATCCATAATGATTATCAGCACCGCAAGCAGGACCACCATTTTCTTGATTACGACGACCTACTGATCTATCTGCGTCGTCTGTTAAGCGATCATGACGACATTCGAATTCGGGCTTCGTCGATGTATCAATATATCATGGTGGACGAGTACCAGGATACCAACACGATTCAAGCCGAGATATTGTATCTTTTAACCGATGTTCATAAAAATATTATGGTCGTTGGAGATGATTCTCAAAGTATTTATGCTTTCAGAGGAGCCAATTTCAGAAATATTATTGAATTCCCTAATATCTTCCCTGAAGCGCTAATTATCACCTTAGAGGAAAATTATCGCAGTATTCAGCCAATTTTGGATTTGACCAACATCATCATTGACAGGGCCAAGGAAAAATATTCAAAGAATTTATTTACGCGAAGAACAGGTGATAACAGACCCGTAATGGTGAATAGCGAAGATGAATACAGCCAATCCAGATTTGTCATTGATAAGGTCAAAGACCTTTATCAAGAGGGAGTTGCCTTAAACCAGATCGCCGTCCTTTTTCGCGCAAGTTTTCATTCATTTGATCTTGAAATTGAACTGAGCCGCGAGGGTATCGCTTTTGTGAAAATGGGTGGATTTAAGTTCGTTGAATCGGCTCACATTAAGGATGTATTAGCCCACATGCGGGTAATCGCCAATCCTTACGACCGAATTAGCTGGTACCGAATTCTACTGTTGATCGAAAAAATCGGCCCCAAAACTGCTCAAAAAATCTATGAAGCTACTCTGAATGAAAGATCAGGCTGTACCGGTCTTATTTCCGCAAAACTTGGGCATGTGAAAGGGCTCGACCGTTTAAAAAATCTGATCGCAGCCCTTGATACCCATCCCATGAATGTTTCCCAAATGGGAGAGACGATTATTGATTATTATCTGCCCATTTTAAAGAAGAATTATGATGATCATCCTCGCAGAGCCAAGGATTTAGAGCATTTGATAGAAATTATGGAACGCTACCAAAACCTGAGCCAATTTCTTACCGACATGGCCCTTGAACCGCCGAATACAAGTTTTGAAAACTCCCTGTATGACGGGGC
>JASFTL010000380.1:0-4539 GCA_050053555.1 Desulfobacterales bacterium | reverse complement strand
GACCCAAAGCGTTATTTCCTGAATAGTTCAACTTTTATTTGTTGACTAAAACGTAAAAAACCCTGCGGCGTGCGCCAGCCGCAGGGTTTTTCTTTATTCCCATCGATTATCCCCTTTGTGCTCCAAATCAATCGTATCGTCCTGTTCTTTTATCCTCGCATCCGGTCCTCGTTTGATATGAATTGATGAAAACGTTCCCTGTTCACTGATAAAGGAGTTTAAAAGCCAGCTGATCAAGCTGATGAGCAAAGACCCGAAGATGGCGGTCCAAAATCCATAGACATCAAATCCTGGAATAACCCCTGAGGCCATTTTTAACATGAGCGCATTGATGATAAATGTGAAAAAACCGAGGCTTAAAATATTAATTGGAAGCGTTAACAGCAAGGCGATCGGCCTGAAAAATGCGTTCAGGATGCCCAGCACGGCAGCTGCAAAAACGGCAGAAAAAAAACCGCTTACGTGAATTCCATCCAATAAATACGAGGTGGCCACAATGGCAGCTGTAGTGGTCAGCCATCGAATCAATATACCTGGCATTGACTTTATCCATTAAAAAAGCATCTCATTCGATACGAAGAGATGCCGAAACACCTAACTGATCAGTTTATCAATTGAAGTGGCCACAAAATACATTGACCCCTCTCCAATCCTTCACTCCTGGATCAGCAGTTTATTTCATTGATTAAAATAGTGAGAAATCCGAATGAAATACCCTAAAAGTGACCGTTAATTTTGTCCCTTAACAAATGGGAGCATCTGAACGTCACCACCCTGCGTCTATCTAATATCATATCGTCGCCAGTAGCAGGATTTCGTCCGCGCCGTTCCTTCTTTTCTTTGACACAAAATTTTCCGAATCCGCTAATTAAAACATCCTCGCCTTTCTCGAGGTTGCCTTTAATTAATTCCAGCAGTGTTTCAAGCATTTCGGCGGATTTGTTTTTAGGGTATCCAAGTTGCTCATGGATTCCATCTACTATCATTGCTTTTGTGAGTGTCATTGATCACCTGCTCCTCCAATGCGTTAAGGACATATATAATTTTGCACGCAAGTGCTATCTTAAAAATATAGGCTTTGTCAAGAAATATCTTAAATTTATGCAAATATTTATTGTTGGTTTGCGAAAACTGTGCCAGATAAAAACCAAAATCAGATAAATTTTGAGCGGAAAGCTGTTTTAATTTCTGAGTTTACTCAGATGATATTCGAAAGCAAAGCGCATGCAGCTGTCATCGAATTAAAAAATACGATGCAATTAGAATCGTTATAGTAACTAATTAAAGTATCGTATTAAATTTCATAATTTCTGCTGATATTTTGAATCCCCGTATTTTTTTACGGCTGAAGACATAAAAGGACCATCAGGAGAGAATAAATCGACGAACAAAACGTCAGTTCGCTTCACTCATCCGACGCGGGCGGAAAATGTTAAACGGCTGGAATAAAGGCAAATTGGTCTTTATTCGATTATGGCGAGTCCATGGCAATTTTATAGGCATGCTCGTTAGGTGTTTTTGCTCATTATTGCAATTTAGCACTAGAGCTTCACCACCGATATGACATGAGCATTATTCAACGGTGATACGGTGTTGGTTGGCTTCAAGTGTTTTGGGTCCCACACCAGGAACTTTAATGAGATCTTCCGGCAGCGCAAAAGGACCGTTGCGATCTCGAAATTCGATTATTTTGGCTGCTTTTTTTTCACCGATTCCTTTCAGTTGAACCAATTCATCAGCTGATGCCGTGTTGATGTTGATTTTTGAAGAATCATCGGCCCATGATGGGGTCAACCACCCAATGATCAACACAGCGAGGATCGGCAATAAAATCTCTGGTTGTAATTTTCTCATTTCCCGTCTCCGTTAGGTTGAAATTGCAATCACAGCAATTAAAAACAGATCAGCCACCCATATGATCCGGGTGGCTGATCTTCGGAACTCCCACATGATGGAGTATTGCGCTCATTGCGCGATGATTTGATCCTTTATTCTGTCATAGGTCCGTGGCCCAATCCCCGGAATTTCCATGAGGTCCTCGGTCAGTTTGAAAGGACCGTATTTCTGGCGATATTCAATAATACGCACAGCGTACTTGGGTCCGATTTTCTGCAATTTGGCCAATTCTGACGCCGACGCCTCATTGATATTTATTCTTTCAATATTCTGGGCGCATACCGCACCGATGAATGCAAAGATAACCATCAGAGCGGCGCATAGTGCGACAGTTTGTCTGAAACGCATCATATCCAACCTCCTCAAATCATATGTATAAACGACTGCGCATCGTCTAAATTAGGTGGGCACGCGCTGGAATTTACCCCCCTGGCGTTTTGGAATTGAGAATATCATATACGAAAAAAAAGCCGGTCACAATACGTCAAGTGTCGTATTTTTATTAATACTTCATCCGCAACCCGAACCCGAAAGTATTAATACCTGCATCGAGATATTCGTTTATTCTAATGAAAAAGTATTATGGCTTTTATAACATTTTTGCGGGATACGACCGTATGTTAGATGGGCACCGCTGCTTTATAACAGGTCCCTTCCCCATTTATGCGGTATCTTTCAACAGCCGCCGGAACAATAGCTGAAGCGCCCTGTTGCAACTGTGTTTCGGTTTGGCTGTTATCATCCGTGAGCGTAACTTTTCCGCGGGTGCATATTAAAATCTCAATACTACGATCCAGCGGGCTGCGGTATTGTGCTCCTTTGTTCAGTGTAATTAAGGAAAGTTCAAATTCTTTTGCCGGACTGGCATAAACAAGCTCGTTGGCAGTCGATACCTGCGGTTTTAATAGCGTCGCCTCCCTGTCTTCAAATTTTAAAATGCGCAACAGTTCTGGTACGTCCACATGTTTCGGCGTCAGGCCCCCTCGTAAAACATTGTCTGAATTTGCCATTAACTCAATCCCCAAGCCTTTTAGGTATGCGTGAAGCTCTCCGGCATTTAAAAAGATAGCCTGACCCGGTTCAAGTCTGATTAAATTCAAAAGGATGGGCGCGAGCACGCCAATATCATCGGGGTAGTCATCGGCAAGTTTTAGCATCCATTGAAAAACCGCGTCATCATCCGCAAAACGTTGGGCCTGTTTCAGAGCATCGGCAACGACCTGCTTTTGACGATCGCCATTCATGGACATCAAGGCCGTATAAAATTGTTTTAAGCCATGCGAGTTTGGCTGCCGCTTTAATTCCTTAATTTCGGCATTCAATCCGTGAGCGCATCCTTTTTCTAAATAGGTTAGCATTCCTGAAATTGGCCTGAAACAGCTTAGTGCCCAAAATTGAGTTAAAGCACAAAGACATTCCGGTTTATGGTTATCGTCCCGGTAATTACGGTGAGAGGCATCCAGCGGGATTTTTTGAGCGTTTTCCATTTGAAAACCCGCCCGTGCCTGCCGTAAATTCGGATGGGCCTGTATGGAAAGCGGTTTGGCAGCAGCCAGCACCTTGAATAGATACGGTAGTCGGTTGGCAAAATTTTTGGCCGTCTTCTCACCAAGTACATCTTTGGGATTTTTGCTGATTAAATCCAGCAGAGATACCCATTGGCCGTTATATTGAACCAGTGACGGTGCCTTGGGATGAGCGCCCATCCAGAGTTCAGCCTGAGGTTTATTTTCAGGGTTTCTTTGCCCTAAAAGGTCCGGAATCGCTCGCAGAGAACCCCAGGCATATTCTTGAATCGTATTTTTCAAAAGGCCAATTTTTTGCATGTTCTTATTTCTCCGATGGTCGCAAACCTCACATCATGTTCTCTTGAATTTATGATACGACCGGCAAGACTTTTTTTATCTACGATGTGCATCCAAAGCGAACATATCAAAGGCCTGTTTTAGCGTCAAATCAGCATTTTTGCGTATTTTGCGTTTTGCCAGCTGCCCGGCAACCCATTGATAATTAAACATAAACATCCAAGTACTTGACCAGAAGCGATTTTTATAATATAAATAATGATAATAGCCAGTTAGTAAAATTAAGATTGCGACTTGCCTTTTAGACATCGAAAATCGGAACGTCTGTAAAAATTAATTCGAAAACCGAAATATCTGATTAATGGTTACCATAGAATCAGCGGGCATTAGTGACATCGGCAGAAGAAGAGAACAAAATGAAGATTCTCTGTTCTTTGATGACAACCTCGGACTTTACGTGGTCGCAGACGGCATGGGCGGGCACAAGGCCGGCGAAATTGCAAGCAAGCTGGTTGTCGAAACCGTCCGGGATTATATAAAACAAAATCACTCAGACGGCCAGGTGGAAGAGGAAGTAAACGTTGATGCAAACCTCTCAAAAGAGGCTCGACGATTACTGGCCGGAATTCAGCTATCCAACCGCATCGTCCATGAAACCGCTTCGCGCAATGAGGAATACAAGGGGATGGGGTCAACGGTTTCAGCCGTCTATTTTACCGAAGAAACGTTTATTGTCGCCAATGTGGGGGATAGTTTGATTTATCTCATACGAGACGGACAAATCGAACTGCTGTCGGTACCCCACACACTTGTCGCCGAGCAAACAGCGCTTGATCCT
>JASFTL010000379.1:0-4540 GCA_050053555.1 Desulfobacterales bacterium | reverse complement strand
CCGATGACCAGGGCGCTGAATCTTACAATCCGTCTATGTTTTTCAGGAACTGAAAAAATTTTTTTCAAAATGAAGCCTCGACCGCGCACGGGTGCATTGGCTTTTGATGACAGCGGCATCAGGGTAAGTAATGCCGGCAACAATGTGAGATTGGCAATCAGGCTGATGAACATGCCTGTTCCCGAGATGATCCCGAGTTCAGCGATACCGGTAAAAGCAGTGGGAATGAAGGCATAAAATCCGATCGCCGTAGAAACGCAGCAAAACAGCAAAGAACTGCCGACATCCCTGGCTGTCTGGCATAACGCGTCGATATGCGTAAATGATTGTTGGATCAGTTCCTTGTAGCGCAGACAAAAGTGGATACCGTAGTCCACACTGAGTCCGATGTATAGGACCGCAAAAGCCACCGAAATAAGATTCAGGTAGCCGACGGCAACGCTGGCAAACCACGCCGTCCAGGTAAGGCCGATTATCAGGGTGATCAGGGTTGCAGCCACCAGCCGGGGTGAGCGCAGGCCGACAAACAGAACAATGCCAACCAGGACCAATGCGAATGTACCGGCAATTCCCGCTCCGCGGGTCACGCTTTGCAGTTCTTCATATTCCAGGGCAGCATCTCCGGTCAGCCGGACGCGCACTCCGTTGGCGTCGGTTAATTGCATTTGTTGGATCAGGCGCTGCACTTCCCTCAGGGCGGTCTCAGCCGGAAAAGCACTGTTATAGTCGAGTCGGGGTTGAGTCATAATAAAACGGCGTTGATCATCCGGACTGACATCGCCTGCGAGCATCAACTCCTGCCAGGAAAGCGTGTAATTTCGCCCCGCGAGAATGGCATCAACTGCTTTCCGAATGTGTTCGAAAATTAAACTGAGATCCAGTTCTTCGCCCTGCATGACCGCCTCGCTCACCGCCTTCAGCATAGTGAAAAAACCGCGCAAGTTTTGATCACGTGTCAGCTTCCCTAAAAATGGCTGAATCTTAGCCAGATTGTCGGATAGATCTTCAAGTGCTGCCGGACTCAAAAATAAAAGTCCGTTTTTCTGGAAGAAGACATTGTCACCCGGTAAATAAATCGTCTCGAACAGATTGGTCTTATCTGCCAGGCGCGCAGCCAGGGCGGTACTGGCATCTTGAGCCAGGCCGGGTGTTTCTGCCTCGATAACAATGAGCAAAACATCATCAAATTGTGGAAATGCCGTTTTAAACTCAGTATAAAACTGACGAAAGGGTAGGCTTTCAGAAAGCATTTCGGCCGTATCGGTATTCATGCCAAGGTGTTTGACGGTGTAGTACAATAAAGCGACGGTCACCACGCAAGACAGAACAACGATCCAACGTGCGATCCGGCTCACTGCCGAGACCCACCTTGCCAGAATTGCACCGACATTTTCTCGATATCGTTTGGATGTATTTAGGTTTTGTTTCTTTCTCGGAGCGGGTAGCATCCATGCATCCAATTCGGCGTCATATTAAAATGGAACAGAAAATAGATGATACGCTCAACGATAAGGGCGAATCCTGCCTTTATGGCATAATCGATACTA
Organism: Desulfobacterales bacterium; assembly: GCA_050053555.1. Classification (GTDB taxonomy): domain Bacteria; phylum Desulfobacterota; class Desulfobacteria; order Desulfobacterales; family JAHEIW01; genus JAHEIW01. Next base: position 2,993 of record JASFTL010000379.1, on the reverse strand, counting down.
TATTATCCGGGGTGGGGTGAAGTCAAACACCCGGGACCGGAGATGGTGCCCTTATACCGCAATTTCGAAATTTGGAACATTACGATAAAAAGCGGTGTAAACGACATTTTTGGCCTGCTTTAAAATCCAGCGTCAATGCACTTAATATTTACGGCAATATGCAAGGATTTCCGGCTCAAGTCGACAAACAACAGGCAAGGTTTTTTTTATCAGTAATAAGTTCTTTTTCAGGTCGGACTCGACCGGGTACGCAAGACAATGATTAAATCCCGAAAAGAAACTGCATGGAAAATAGCATTGCGCACTTTTTCCCTATTGATCCTCATCTGGCTGTTAGGCTGTACGGCAAATTACGGCCGTCTCCAGCACAGCCATCAAATTACACGGGCCTTTGAAAACGAGTTGCCCCTTCCCCGCCATGAATATTATTATCTGGGTGTGGATTATATGCCCCTTGCGATCGTTGGAATTGACGCCAGCTATGAGCTTGAGGCCAATTCCTGGCGAAGGATTGATTACAATATCATTCGCCTGGATCAGTTGACCGATCGAATGCTCAACAGAGAGGGTTATGCACCTGCCGGTTTCCGCATTATTGGCCCCGACGGGAAACAGATCGGCGTCTGGTACTCAAGCCTTCATTGGGCTGTGGTAAAAATAGAAGAGGGCAATCGTATTACGGTTCTTTCGCCCGAATTGCCCGCAGAAAGGGGAAGGCGATAATTGCTGCATGCGGCCTGCAATGCGACTGTTTGTGCTTGTTGCCTTTTTATACCGCATTCCATAAGAAAGTGGGGGCGGGGCTTAGTTTTTGTTTCATTTTGATTCGAAGTTAATCGCCTCGGGGCTTCAGTACCCGGGGGCGGTGATGGATAAATTGAACCTTAGGGCCAATCATGAGGCCCAGCGGGCGCCGGACCAACCTCAGGGGGTTGTGACGACAGCGCCTGAACCAGTTCGATGGTAATATCTTCGGGCCCTTTAAAAAACGTAATTTTTAAATCGCGGATCATTTTTTCAAGATCCCTGCAGATGATATGCACGTGATGAAATCGTCATGTCATCGTATACCTCCATCAAAAAATCTTAAACACCTCTACTGTGCAAGCGGCCAGAACAGCGGCAGTATTAGCACAATGATTACCAGAATCAACAATGTCAATAATCCGCCCGCTTTTAAATAATCCAAAAAGCGATAACCGCCCGGCCCCATCACAAGGATGTTGGCTGGATGCGATATCGGTGTCATGAAACTGGCAGATGCCGCCATTGCAATTGCCATCATGAAAGCATGGGGAGAAAGCCCCATATTGGTGGAAGTGTTCAGAACAATGGGTGCCATCAGCACGACAAGTGCGGCCGTCGGTACAAAGCATGTGGCTAGAAATGTAAGGGCCACTAGTCCGAACAGCACCGCTTGGTGTCCAAAAGGACCCGCAAAGGTGACGACACCTTCGGCGATCAGCTTGGCGGTTCCGGTATTGTCCAGTGCAATGCCCAGGGGAAGCAGTCCGGCAATCAGGAACACGGCCTTCCATTCAATTTGCCGATAGGCCTCTTCCATGGTAAGACAGCCGGTAAGGACCATTAAGGCGGCGCCGACGATTGCCGCAATATAGATGGGCACCCATCCCATTATGACCGGCAGCAGGATACCAGCCATAATTAAGGTTGAAATTTTCATCTTCTCCAGACGCAGTTCTTCCTGAGCCGTTTCTGTAAGCACGATAAAGTCCGGCTCACGGCCCAGCATTCTCAATTTTTGCTTCGGTCCTAAAAGAAGCAGGGCATCACCAAACCGCAGGGACGTATCCCTCAAATTGTACTGGTAGGCTTTTCCCTGACGCCATATGGCCAGTACATTCAGCCCGTATTTTTCACGAAAATTAAGCTGGCGCAGGGTCTTTCCCGTCAGGGTTGTATGGGGTGACAGGATGGCTTCGACCAATCCGATATTTCCCGAAATTAGGTTGTTAATCTCGGGTTGCGCCCGGCGTTCGATCTTAAGCTCTTGAAGCCCTTGCAGCATTTCAAAATCCGACATGCGTCCTTCAATCACTAGACGGTCGTTGGCCTTTAAAATTTCCCCTGGCTCAGGCATGAGGAGGGGTTCATTTCCGCGCTTGATTCCCAAAACCCGGCTGCCCAGCGCGTCACCCAGGCGGCTTTCTTTAAGAGATTTTCCGATCAGCGCTGATTCCGGCGGTACCCGCATGGCCATCAAGCTTTCATGCAAATGATAGACATCGATGAGATCGGATCGGGCAACATACTTGAATTGATCGAATCCGGAGATATTCTTAAATTCTTCCAGGTGTTCAAGTTGTCCGGCAATGAGAAGCATATCTCCAGGTTCCAGAGGTTGATCCTGAAGGTTTGTGCGTTTAATATTGCTGTTGCGGCGAATGGCCAGTACATTGGCCCCGAAACGGCCCCGAAAACCGATTGAATTGAGTGTTTTGCCGACAAATTGGGAATTTACCGGCAAAAAGATTTCTGCGATTTTGATATCGTCCGAATACGGCGCTTCGATGTCAATGCCACCCTCTTCAACAATCAGTTGCTGCCAGTATTTCAGCTCTTTCAAATTTTCAATCCGCCCCTCAACCGTTAAGCAATCTTTTACCTTTAAGGTATCGGAAGGTCCCGGTGCGAGTTGCGTTTGATTATTGCGGGTAATGCCAATCACATTCCAGCCCAGTGCGGATCCCATTCGAGTTTCTGCCAGAGTTTTATTTGCCAGGATCGAATCTTCGGATATGCGGATATTAAATAAGCGCTCCTGCAGGTCGTATTGCGATTCCCAGTCAATATCCTGTTTTCTTGATGATTCTTTGACAACATCGCGTCGAGGTAACACATAACGGCCGATGAAAATCATGAATGCGATTCCGGAGAACATGATCGTCAGGCCGATCGGGGTAAAGTCAAAAAAAGTAAATGCTTTGAATCCCTCTTCACGCAGAGCCGCGCTGACAAGGATGTTCGGCGGT
>JASFTL010000378.1:0-4541 GCA_050053555.1 Desulfobacterales bacterium | reverse complement strand
AAAAGGCATCCGGATGCACCACCAGCGGTATTGGATTGGATATTTTCTGAAGTATGGGATGCAGCGAGCCGGTATGGTCCATGTGGGCGTGGCTCAAGACAATGGCTTCCATCTCGTTGGGATCAACAGCCAGCTTGTCCATATTGTGGAGAACGCTCGTACTGTTATAGCCGGTGTCAAACAGCAGGGTGTGCCTGTCCACGCCATGTTGAACTCTGACCAGCAGGCAAAGACCGTGTTCTGCCAGCAGCGTATCGGTCGGGATTTCTGCCTCTGCTGCTTTAGGGGGTCTGGTGACGATTTCGGTATCTTCCAGAAGGACGTCCACAAAGTTGTCCATCAACGTCAGGACCTCCACGCAGTCCAATTCTTTCAGGGAAAACGGTTGAATGCTATCTATATTTTTATATGACATAATTAAACTTTCTTTTAAGAGCGGTCGTTTTTTGAGAGCACATTAAACCAAATCGAGCAGCGGTTTAAGAAGCCACCCAATCGCTAAAAGTCTTCGCTAAGCGATTAAGATCTATATAAATTTAATAAGGCAATGTTGCTTGTCAAATCGATTTTTCATAAGCTCGAAGGCTGGGCACAATATTAAGTGGAAGTTTTTATTTATTGAACTATATACCACTTAGTGGTATTTTTGATATCTGGAAATAAGGCCGCCGACCGCTTTTGCTTCAAAGGCGACTCTTGATCATCATTTGTTGCAGGCCAACAGCGGACAGGGAATCGTAAACCTCCACCATACGATCACCGTCTACACCCTGGAACGCGTCAGGCATTTTTTCAGCAAGGAAGAATATCAGCTTATGATAGGCGCGTGGATCGCGTTTATGCAAGGCAAGGAGACTGAGCAGTTAAGGCTGGAAAGCCGGGAGACGAAGTCGCTGAATGATTATGATGAGTTTTATAAAACTTATTCGAAATTGGATGCCAAATCCCTTATAGCATCCGTCGCACAAATGATGGGCTCGCAACAGAGTCGGCAGCAACTGGGCCATTTTCTAACCAGAGGCTTGTGCGACCTTTATCAGGGTGATTAGAATGCGCACAATCTCACCGGCCTTGGATCAGCATTGTGGGTGGCAGATCGATATTGGCATCAAGCGCCCATTGTCCGAAATGCACTCTTCCAATATATGGACTTTTTCTTCGGTGATATAAAGTCCAAGAGATAGCATCCGCTTCTAATTGGGATCAGCAGATGAGTTGACCCCTTCCTTTTGTATGTTATTCTGTTCTTTCCCCGTTTAAAATAGAAATTCTGTCGAGGAAAATTTTCAAAAAAAGTTAAGGGCTTTCGCAATAAGGCTTCCCGTAATGGTTGAGCGATACTTTTTCATAAGGCAGGCTTTCCTTCGGATGAGCAGACTTGCTCTCATCCGGATAGCCGATTGCGATGATGGATTCCACTTTGATATGCAGCGGAAGATTCAGCACGTCTGCGATAAACGCTTCGGCCGTTTGGGAGTCTTTATGTTTCCGCTCTCTGATCTGTATCCAGCAGCTTCCCAGCTCAAGCGCTGCTGCGGCCAGATGGATATAGATAGACGCAATCGATGCATCTTCAATCCATACGTCGCTTATTTGCGGGCTGCCGCACACGACTATTCCCAGAGCCGCATTTTTCAAAAATGATGCACCATGCGGTTTGCAGCGGGAAAGCTTTTCCAGCAGATCGGAATCTGTCACCACAATAAATTCCCATGAATTTCGACCCCTGGATGTCGGTGCGCACAATACCGCTTCCACGATTAAATCGATTTTCTCGGACGGAAGCGGTTTGTCCAGATATTTGCGGATACTTCTACGGCATTTAGCGAGTTCAAGAAACATTTTTGTCCTCCGAAAGATATTACAGGTGACCTAATTTAAAAGTAAGGCGTGCTGATGTCAATACACCAGCAGGGTATATTTTGCACTTTTTCTGCTTGCTTTTGAAGAAGGCGCTCAAGTACTAACTATATTTTAGGGCAGAACTTGAATTTGATGTGAATGAATCAAGGAGCTGATATTATGGCTAAGATAATCCCCATCCACAATGAAAATCCGGAACAGTGGAAACAGATGAATGCCGTTGCGCTTGAAGAAGTTCGCGATGAGGCGCCGAAAGAGATGATCAAAATGGTCTTAAATTTGCACGAACTTGAGCATACCGGTGAATGGCGGCAGGCACATCGGCGTCTTGATTTTTCGAAATCAACATTTGGCGACTATCTTCAACTATACACGCGGTGGTCCCTTCCGGAATTTAGATTACTTGAAGAAGCTGTATTTGAAAATTTTGATGAACTCAAGAGAAAGGGTATGTACAGCGTGCTGATCCGGCTTAGAAAAGAAAAAGAAAGCCAGTAGCAATGACAGAAAAACGATTAAATGAATTGACCAGGCGGGCTTTTGATCTGGGTTTTCGACAGGGATACGAGATTGCAAATCGAACCCCCATTGATGAAAACACCGGTAAGGATGAGTTTGTGAATAGGGTATTGGAGATCGCGATCAAATCCCATGAAAGCACCGTCTTCGAATCAATCTCGGCCGAGCTTGACGTATTAAACGAAAAATACCCCGTCTTTGACAGCTGGAAAGTCTTTTCTGATGGCGTGATTCATGGCGCCGGTGAAAATTTTTTGGATCGAACCGGTATTGAAGCATAATTTATCAATGTAACGGGCGTTTCCCCTCTCTCTGAACTTAACGACTTGCATTTAATCACGTTGATCGATCTCACTAATCAGGCCGCCCAGCAGCTCAACCCCGCGGCCGATGTGCTCAACATCCGTCCATTCTTCAGGGCAATGGCTTCTTCCGTCCTTTGAGGGCACAAAAATCATTGCGGTCGGTGTAATCTGGGCAAGATGACCGGCGTCGTGTCCGGCTCCGGAAGATAACAAGCAGTAGGAAATACCGAGTGTGTCACAGGCTTTTGTAGCGAGATCCACCAGTTCTTTATCAAGGATCACCTTGGGGCAACTGAGCCATGTCTCATGGTTCATGGTAACCTTCCTGGCTGCTTGGATGCGATTCAAATCCTTTTCAAACTGCCTGACGAGCTCTGCTATGCGCCGATCATCAAGACCTCGGAGCTCCATCCCGAGCTTTACCGTGCCGGGAATCACGTTTGAAGCGTTTGGAAAGACTTCCATTTGACCGACGGTACCGACAATCTCGGGGGCGGCCCGGCACGCCTTTTCCAGAGAAAGAACGACCTCAGCGGCAGCAGCTAACGCATCCTTGCGGGATTCCATAGGCGTTGTCCCGGCATGATCATTTTTGCCGATGACCTCGATGGTCCCTCGGGTAATGCCCACGATTGCGGTGACGATCCCAATCGGAATTTTCTGCGCTTCAAGAAAAGGACCCTGTTCAATGTGAAGTTCAAGGTAGGCAAGAAGATCTCCGGGTGATCGCCCAGCACGGTCGATATTATCCGGATCCCCCCCCATATAGCGGATCGCCTGATGCAGGGTCCGGCCGGCCTCGTCGGTCAGCGAATTGAGCACCTCCAGTTCGAGACTGCCGGTCATTGCACGAGATCCGACGGTTGAGATTCCGAAAGGAGAAGGTTCCTCCGCCAGAAATGCGACAACTTCAAAAGGATGTTTCAAGGCCATTTGCATCTCTTCTAAAACCGTCGCAATTTCCAGCCCGGCAACAATTCCGGCGACACCGTCGAACCGCCCTCCATTGGGGACCGTATCCAGATGAGACCCCACCATAATTGCAGGGGCGTCTATAGATTTGCCTTCCCGGCGTCCGATTAAATTTCCGGCGGTGTCCCGGCTTACCGAGAGCCCGGCTGCTCTTACCATCAGTTGTGCCAGATACGCCGTCGCATTCCGGTATTGCTCGGAAAAGGATAAGCGGGTAAATCCCTCTTGTTCAGGATCAGCAAATTCAGAAAATTTAATGATCTCCCGCTCAATGCGGGTCACATCGGGTTTTATCTGCAGCATATTCGATTTTTATTCTAAAAAAGTTTGACAATCACCAGCGTAACATCATCTTCCTGGGTTGCATTGCCCTGGAAGCTGAGCAAGGCATCGATGACTGCATTCTGGATCGTCTCAGCGGATTCAGCTACATTATTGAAAATAACCTCATGCAAACGCTTTAAGCCGAACATTTCGCCGAAATCATTGCGCGTTTCGTGGATACCGTCGGTGCCAACAAGAATTACGCTGCCCGGCTCCCATCCCTGAAGCGTGTAGTCGCCATACCTGTAATCGCCAATAACGCCCAGTGCGATGCCTTCACCGGACATTCGTTCAAATTTGCGGTTTGAGGGTCCGAAGATGTTTGCCGGCTCGTGGCCTGCGCGGACCCAGCGCAGAGTCTGTGCCGAAGGGTCAATCTCTAAAAAGAACATGCTCATAAAGCGGCTCGTTGCTGAACTGTCGCGCGTTGCGTAATAATTAACCTCACTGAGCAGTTCGGCCGGCCTCTGATAGGTTCGGATGCCAAAATGAAGAAAAGCGCGCACCGTCGTCATATGCATGGCTGCCCCGACACCATGACCCGAAGCATCAGCGACC
>JASFTL010000377.1:0-4579 GCA_050053555.1 Desulfobacterales bacterium | reverse complement strand
AATATACGCATGCACGTATTTTAATTTGTCCTCAATGCTGCCCTGCAGTTTCAGATATGAGAGGTTTCCGCCAAGGTCCTCACATATTCCAATGATATGGGCGATTTTATAGGGATCCAACTGGGGCAATCTTTTGGAAACCGCGTCATATGACCGTAAGGACTCGTAAATCGTGTTCAGGTGGGATTCGAGATTTTTGTCTTTCAAGGATGGTATCTTGATCTTGCAACGCGAAAGCAATACCTCCGGCGGGATGGCATGACCATTCCACATCGGACGCAGTCTGCGGGGGAATATGCGTTTGATGTTTTCAATAATTTTAGTTGTTGTGCGCTGCGGATAGTGAATTTCGCAACCAATGAGCCGTTTTTCAACTTCAATGGGGTTGGGATTCAACAGGTAATAGGCGATGTCAGAAATTTGATATTCCTTAACCGGGCCTTTATTTTGGTCGCCTTCAATTGAACTTAAATCAAATTGAGAATCCACACCTTTAGATACGATCCAAATATCTGTATTTAAATTAGAAATTATTTGGTTATTTTGGGTAGCCGTCACCTGACATTCCCTCTGCTTTGTGTGCACGTGCGCATTCAAGACGCATGATCTGCCTTCATGATTGATGATTGTAAAAATTGCCCTGGCATTGACCGGTGATGGGATTTTAGAATTTTGACGGTTTAAAGATTATATCGGTAAATTCTTCAAAGACTTGAAGTTTAAATATTAATTTCATCCATTTAGGCAACATTTGAACTGCATTGCAAATTGCAGGGATAATTGTAGGCTTTGCTGACTGCTAACTGTCAAAACGGTGACTCCGGAAAAAAATTCTCGGTGCTGAGGTCGTTAGCGGAGGTTAAACAATGCTCTAATACGTTGTTATTAAAAGAATATATGTTGGGGTTGATTTTAAAAAAAAAATTGGTACAAATTTTGCTTTAATAGACGATAAAACCATTTTGCTGAAAAAAATTAGGAGGTTCTGCCATGTGGAAAAACATCGTCATCGGTACCATTTTAGGTTTATTTCTGGCAAGTTGCGCTACTATGCCGTCCGGTCAAACCCAGCCTCAGGAAGTCATCGTAAAAGTTCAGGCCACCAATCCTACCAACGTGAAGGTGACTCAAGACGATGATAAAGAGCGAATTAACAGATCAATGGAAGTTCCCAATCAGGAAGGGCATCTTTCTCAGCTGTCATTTATCTCCAAAGAAAGAGCCTTCGTAAAGATCTTTTCCGGGCTTTCGGTTTCTGATGTCACGCGCCTGTGGAACGATCTTTGTGTTTTGGAAAATAACACCAAAATCCGGGATGTCAGTTTGTTTATTAATTCACCCGGAGGAGATGCCTTTTCAGGGCTTGCGCTGGCTGACCAGATCGAGCGCGCCAGACGAAAAGGCTTCCGCATTACGGCCCATGCTTCCGGAATTATCGCCAGTGCAGCTGTGCCGGTTTTTGCGGTCTGCAACGAGCGTTTTGCAGCGCCCGGAACTATTTTCATGGTTCACGAAGCTGCGCTATGGAAGTGGCCGGGTCGCGAGACGGCATCGGATATTCGCTCTCAAAACGAATTGATGCATCTTTTACGGGAACGCTATATTGGAAAGCTGACGGCCAATTCTAAATTAGACAAAACCAAGTGGGAGGAACTCGAAAAGAAAACGACCTGGTTTAGCGCCGAAAAGGCCATGGATTGGGGATTGGTGGATAAGATAGAATAGTCTGTTATGTCAAAACGGTCTCAGGGCCGTACGTGCAAACGGCCGGGACAATATGATCGTTTTCAATCAAATGGCAGGCTTTACCCGCGTGAAGCATTGATTGAGCAAAATGGCAGAACCTCATTCATTCAGCGCAAAGAAAGAGGCCCTATGATGATCGCTAGGGCCTTTTTCTTTTTTTATTTTTCGAAAAAATGACTGGTTTTATTTAATCGGGCAAACCGACGAATCCGCCGCAAGCGGATGGGGATGGGTTCTAATTATATTCCCCATAACGCTTCACAAATTCATCAACGAGGTAATCGTGAATCCTTTTGCGCGCCTCCTGCGTTAAACTCTCAAATTCAAGACCCATTAACAGAACGGGATGTTTCGAGTTGGGTTTCCGGGTCCAATCGACTCTGCTGTTGACCCAGACAGGCTTTGCGGAAACGGGCTGGCCTCGATCGGGTATCAAGGTGTCAAGGTCAATGCCCAGTTTAAGACTGTCTGCGGATAATTTATCGATGATTTCTTCTTTATCCTGCTGAACCTCCAGGCAAAGTCCACCGTGGCTGATATTTTTGGTAGTTGCTGAATAAATTTTACTCATTTTCTTACCCGAAATCTTAAAGCGCACGGGAAGAAATGTTTGAAGTCGAACATAAGCTCTTCGCTCTTTACCATTAAATGGTTCACGCGTCATTTTCATCTCCTCCGCGTTGCGATATGCAGTGGTTGCTAAAAGAACGTTATGGCAACACTAAGGATCTCCGGTCAGATCTCTAACGATTACAAAAAAAGAGGTTTTAAGATCCCTGCTATAGACGAGAATTTAGCTTATGGCAGCGTCGTACAGATGTATTTCCGAGATGAAATGAGCCGTCAGGTCGTGCGCGGTATTTTCAGGTGACAAAGGTAAAAATGTCGGACCGATCCAGCAGAGTGATTGCAGCGGCTGATGTGAGGAAAATTTTGCCTCTGTAAGCATGCCTGTCGTCTTAAACTAGATCCTCAGTTTACCCCACAAAAAGTGTGTTGAACAAAGCCAACACCATTCCCATTTTTTTTCTTGATGAAAAGCCGACAATGCCCCGAAGCATTGCGGTACGATGTCAGCTCTATTTAATTTTACCGTAATTTTGCACGCAATGCAAATCGCGATTCTAGTTTGAAAACTGCATTTTGAATAAGACAATCTGGGTTGCGGATGTTTCCGAACACAGTCTTTTTTTTTCGACTTTTATATCAAAATCGGTTTTCAAAAGATTAAGAAGGTCATTAGCGGTTTTTCTCATCTCAGAGGCCAGTATGATTTCACCTTCAGGCTGCAGATACGATTTGAACAGTTGAATCAAGGGCACAAAATCCTCCAGTTTATAGGTGATTTCAGATGCCACCATCGTGTCAAATTTACCCTTTATCTGCGGATGATGCCAGTCGAGCCTTCGTATCGCAAGACTCGGACAATTGTTGATACTCGCATTGGCCCGCGCAAAATTTAACGCATCCGGATTATATTCGGTCATCGTAATATCATGTCCGAAACTCGCCGCGACGATGCTCACCAATCCGACGCCGGCACCGATTTCTAAAAACCGTTTGTGGGGATCTGGCGGCATGTCGGCCATATATCCTGAAAGCACCCAAGACGCTTTCCAGATTTTGGCCCATAGCGGAAAATCATGAAGCACGTCAATCGGGTTGATAAAGCGGTCCAAATACTTGGGCAAGAGAATGTTAAACAGCTTGCCTTTAACCACAACCTCTGTGGTCTCGGTTTCGTATTCACGATAGAAAGCTTCGATTGAGAACATATTGAACGTTCCTCAAATTCAGCAACCCGAATTGACCGCAAAAAGCTCAATTCGGCATTAATAATTATTAGAACTCATCTCAAAAGGGTGGATCAGGGCTCAGGGCACTTAGACGCGTTTTTGAGATGAGTTCTGGTCTTGTAAGTGGTATATAAGGACATTATATTACCTGCATATTGCACAAAATAGATAAGATTTTTTTGTTTATACACAGGTTATCAATACACTTCTTTACCATTTGAACCAAGCATTTTAAACCGTAAGGGAGCCCTCCGGTGGAGACGTATTATATCGATGGTAAATTTGTTCCGGCCTCTGACGCTGTGATTCCCGTTGATGATCTAGCCATCATGCGAGGTTTCGGTGTCTTTGATCTGCTGCGAACGCAAAACGGAAAACCGCTGTTTCTCAAAGAACACATCCTGCGACTGAATGAGTCCGCCCGCCGGATCGGCCTGGATTTGCCCTGGTCAACGCAAGAGTTGATCGAGCTGGTGCTGCAGACATTGCACCGCAACACACACCAGGAATCCAACATACGAATTGTGGTGACCGGCGGCTCCAGCCCGGACTTCATTACCCCGCAAGGCAAACCCCGTTTGCTTGTTTTGGTCACCCGGGCCCCTGAGTTGCCCGCGTGGTGGTACACCGAGGGTGTAAAAATCATCACGTTCTCATCTGAACGCAGCTTACCTGGTGCGAAAAGCATTGATTACGTGCAGGCCACTATGGCCCTCAAAAAAGCACGTGACCAAAACGCGATTGAAGCCGTATATGTGGACCGCAACGGCCATGTGCTGGAGGGTACCACCAGCAATCTCTTTGCGTTTATCGATGATATCCTGGTAACACCGGGCAAAGGCATACTCGAGGGCATTACCCGTAATGTCGTCCTGGATCTGGCCGCAAAAATGGTTCCGATCGAAATTCGGAATATACGGCGTGAGGAATTGTTAGCGGCCGAAGAAGCGTTTATCACCGGCACCAACAAAGTCATCGTTCCGGTCGTTCAGGTCGATGATACTCCCATCGGCCGCGGCCGCCCGGGGGGTCGCACA
>JASFTL010000376.1:0-4609 GCA_050053555.1 Desulfobacterales bacterium | reverse complement strand
CGTTTAGCTGCTCTTTACCCAAGATGTGGAGCATCAACCGCAGATAATTTAAAATTCCCGATAATGGGTTATTGATCTCATGAACCACACTGGCAGCCAGTCTTCCCAAAGACATCATTTTGTCCTGATGCAGAATTCGCGCCTGGTCCTGCATTTCTCTTTCGAGCTTTCGAATTTGCCTCAGGTCTCTGAAAAAACACACCAAGCCATTCATTTCTTCCTGCTTAAAAAGCCGGGTTGCCGATACTTGCACCGGAACCTTCCGGCCGGACTTTCCCATCAACGTGGTTTCATAAAGCAAAAGCTTATGTTTACCGCCGTGCCGTTCATTTTCAAGCGCATCGTTGAAATTCAAGTGGTCTGGGGGGGAAAAAAAATCGCTGAATGTCATACGGTTAAAAACCTCATGCTCCTCGTAATCCAGCATCCTTTGCATGCTTTTATTGAAAATGATGATCCTTTTATTTTGGTCACATCCAAGGATACCGTCCATTGAGCTTTCAATTAGATTTCTTTGGAAAGCAATCGTTTTAAAAAGCTCTCGACTGGTTTCCGCCTTTTCTTGCTCCAAAAGGGCGGTATAATCCTTGAGTTGTTTTTTTGAAGTGAAGCGGGCTTTGGCACGATTCAGCGCTAAATGCAAGGCCTCGTCACTGATTGGCTTGTTGATAAAATCCGAGGCATCCAGTTGCAGTGCCTGGATGGCCACGTCCATCTCCCCGAAAGCAGTGGCAACGATGACCTCCATATCCGGATACTTCTTTTTCAAGGCCTTCAGTACCTGGAGACCGTCCATTCCGGGCATACGGATATCGGTAATGACGATTTGAGGGTCTATCTCCTCACACATCCGCAAACCGGTCTTGCCATCTTCTGCCGAAATCACATCATATCCGCTATCCTGAAGCGCTACGGTCAGGACATCTCGAATGTCCTCTTCATCGTCGATGACGACGACTTTCCAATCCGAAGGTGGTGGCATGAGTTAATACCCTTATTTTTCTGACATTAAGGCCCGGCTTCCTGGGCCTGAATTTATTAATTAAGCGCCATAGACGGCCACCTCTTTCAGATCATCCCGCAGATATGCGCGCTCATTTTCACCGAGGATCCCCAGCGCAAGACCGATAAGGGTCCACAAATGGATCACACCATAGCCAGCGCCATAGTGTTCACTGAGTTCATGAATTTGAGCATGACAGTTGTGACAGCCGGCGATGCAGTAGTCTGCCTTGGTGGCTTGAATTTGATTATCTTTTAGGCGCCCAAATTCCAGCCGCGCTTCTTTATAACCGGACTGCAGAAACCCACCGCCACCGCCACAGCAGTAATTGTTGGACCGGTTGGGCGTCATATCGATGAAGTTTTCCTCCCCCACAACAGTTTTGACCACAAAGCGCAGATCTTCAGCGATGGGGTCACCGTAACTTTTGCGTACGATTTGACAGGGATCCTGGACGGTAAACTTGATCTTCAAATCCCTGTTCCAGTCTGAATTGACTTTCAGTTTGCCCTCCCGGATCCATTGGGCGTAATATTCATAGATGTTTTTGACCTCAAATTTGTGGTCGATGTTGAATTTTTTCAGTCCTGCCAGGACTGAGAAGGTCACGTGCCCTCATTCGGTGTTGAGATATATTTTGCAGCCCAGATCATCGGCCTGTTTCGCGGTCATGCGTGTGATGTTTTCCCAGGCCTCATTGTCGGACAAAAACATACAGTAATTTTCCCCGCCCCAGCCTTTAGACCCATAGGTCCAGTCCGCCCCGACCAGGTGCAGAATCTTCCAAAGCGGTACCATCTCATCGGGTTCGGTTACCGGCTCGCGGGAATTTTGATTTAAAAAGAAATAAGCCCCCTTTTTATCCACGGGTGCCTTCATATCCTTAAAATCCGGCTGGGCCTCCTGGTATTCTTCCAGCACATCTTCCACCACGAAGGTGAAATCTTCCGGCGATGCGCCCATGGCACTGCAACTGTCATTTTTCAGGGCCATATCACAGGATCCCAAAATCCCCTTTGGCCGTTCTTCTCGCGGACGGGTTCCGCGCACATTATAGACCAGCTGAGGGATATCGATATTCATCGGACACACGTAGATGCAGCGCTGGCACATGGTGCACATCCAGGGCCAGTCTGATTGCAGGATTTCATCGTCTAACCCCAGGGCCGCCATACGTAAAAATTTGCGGGGATCCATGCCATCAAGGCCTGTGGCCGGGCATCCAGAAGAACAGGCCCCACACGTTAAGCATAGATTCAGATTACCACCCTCCGGCAGAATCTCCATGACTTTGTCCATAAAACGGCTTTTCCTTTTCCCACCCAATTTGATAACCTGTTCTGCCATTTGATCCTCCTAGACTCCGTTTTTGACCCATTAAACGAAATGGTACGTTTTTTTCATTAAAATACCAAAGCATGGAGTATGCCATCAGGGCGGATTGAGAAAAAGCCATACAATATTAGTTAGTTATCTTTTTTTTAATGACGAAAGCGGTTTGAACCGGCAAAGAATTTAGAAAAATTTCGAAATCTTTTTCGCAAAATTTCGAAATTATCTGTTATGGTAAATTCAAAATTCAGTTTGAAAGCGGTTTTATTGAAACATTTTTAGACTTTTCAAATTGCATTCAGAAATTAGAGTGTTGCGAGACGGGCGAATATGACCATCCGCAAAAAAATGATTCTGATTCTTTTAGCGTGCACCATACTGCCGATGGGTTTTGTCGGTATTCTGGGGTACTATCACGCCAGGAATACGCTTCAATCCCTGCGAATGGAGGAACTGAGAAGTATTGCCGATCTGAAAGCCAAAAGGATCGAAGACTTTTTTGCCGATCAGAAAAAGCACATCATGATTGCTCAACGACGCCCGACGCTCATCAAATACACCACTATTCTGGCTGAATTTTCAGGCGACTTTTCAAGCCCCATCTATAAAACCATTAGAGACGAACTCGATCGGGCGCTTACGACCTATCAACCGGTATATAATTATCAAAACGTTCTACTGATAAATCCGAAAGGCGCAATCGTTTACATTTTGAATCGATCTTCAACTTCGGAACGACTTAATCATTTCTTGCCGCACATTTGGGAAAACACTTTTGATGACATTAAAAATGGAATCCAATTATCAGAAATATTTGCAAATGAAATCGAAGCCGGCAAATTTTCAATGTTTTTTTTGGCACCGATTCGTTCTGATGAGGGGAAATTTGTCGGGGTGGCCGCTTTTGAGACTGACATGGCTCCGATTTACGAACTCATCCAAAATACCACCGGATTGGGAGAGACCGGTGAGACCTTAGTTGCTAAACAAGCTGGAAACCACGCACTTTTTCTCAATCCACTGCGTCACGATCCAGACGCGGCATTAAAAAGAAGGATTGACATTGGTGAAAAGAAAGCCATTCCCGTTCAAGAATCTCTCAAAGGCAGCAATGGGTCTGGAATATCCCTGGACTACCGCGGGCAAGAGGTCATTGCTGCCTGGCGATACATTCCGTCACTGGACTGGGGGATGGTGGCCAAAATAGACCTCGCTGAGGCGTTTGAACCTGTCACTACCTTAAGAAATTTTGTCCTCGTACTGGCAACTGCTGTCATTGTGCTCAGCATATTTGCCGCATTTATCGTTGCAAAGTCTTTTTCTGATCCGATTAAAGATTTACAGCAAGGGGCGGAAGAGATCGGGAAGGGCAATTTGGATCATAAAGTCGCTGCCGATACAAAAGATGAAATCGGGCAGCTTGGTCGGGCATTCGATCAAATGACCGAACAGCTAAAGGCTGTGACGGCTTCAAGGGATGAACTGGATAAAGAGATAAAGGAACGCAGAAGGGTTGAGAAAGAGTTGCAAAAAAGCATGAATGAGCTTGCCGAGCGAGTCAATCAGTTAAATTGTCTGTATGAAATATCCCATCTGGCTCAAATGCCAAACCTCCCGTTCGAAAAAATCCTTCAGGGAATCGTCGAGTTGATCCCACCTGCGATGAAGCACCCTGCGATCACGGCTGCTAAAATTTCAATAGATGAGCAAGAGTTCAAAACAAGCAATTTTAAGGAATCAGAGTGGGTGTTTTCCAGGGATATTATGGTACAGGAAGAAAAAATAGGCGTACTGGTTGTATGTCAGCTTGATGAAAGAGCAGTCGGGAGCGAGAGCCCGTTTTCAAAGGAAGAAAGGGACTTAATAGAGGCGATTGCCGAGCGGGCGGGTATCATCATTGAACGCAGACAGGTACAAGCCGCTTTGATAGAAAGTGAAACGCGATTTCGCGACCTGGTGGAAAATTCTTTAACCGGCATATCCATTATTCAGAATGGCCAAATTGTTTACCAAAATCCGGAACAGGAGCGGCTGTTGGGCCCTCTTCCAAGACCGATCATATTTGAAGATATTGAAAATATTTATCCCGATGATGTTAAAACGGTCAGCCAATTCTATCAGGATTTAATTGGCGGCCGGCGGCCGGATGCGGACATGGAGTTTAGATTTTATCCCTCTGGGAAAAAAGGCAGCACGCCAAATATGAGATGGGTGCATTGTCGGGCAACTCTAATTGAATATCAGGGCAAAGATGCGATTCTGCTGAACATAGAT
>JASFTL010000375.1:0-4630 GCA_050053555.1 Desulfobacterales bacterium | reverse complement strand
GCGCCATTGTCAAACAGGCCGCCGTATCCGAAGAGATGCTCACCCATTCCGGCCCGGCCCGCATTTTCAATTCAGAAGAAGATGTATTTGAGGCCATTATGGATGCCAAAATCAATACAGGCGAGGTGATCGTCGTTCGTTATGAAGGGCCTAAGGGTGGTCCCGGCATGCGTGAAATGCTGTCACCGACATCTGCCCTGGCCGGCATGGGTATGGACAAAGATGTGGCCCTGATCACAGATGGCCGGTTTTCAGGGGCCAGCCGCGGTGCCGCCATTGGACATGTTTCACCGGAAGCCGCTGCTCGAGGCCCCATTGCGGCCCTGCGGGAAGGTGACATGATCGAAATCGATATCCCCAATAAAACGCTCAACGTTCAGCTAAGCGATAAAGAGATCCGCCAGCGGCTTGTAGAGTTGCCGGAATTTGAGCCCAAGGTTAAAACCGGCTATTTGGCCCGATATACGCAAATGGTATCCAGTGCGGATAAGGGTGCTGTCTTCCAACGGTAGAATCGGTTTCAAAACATTAAATATGCATACTGAAGCTTTATACAACCAGCGGTTAACACGGATCTTAAAAGCAGTTGCTTTAGAGAAACCTGACCGCACCCCGGTGGCATTGGAATATTCAGGCTTTGCGGCGTATGTAACCCGTACGTCCATGGCAGAGTTTCTTCGATCGCCAGCGACCAATATTGATACCATGATCCAGGCGTTTCACATCATCGGCAATGGTGATGCGATCAATTATGGTACTTTTTGGCCCTACGGTCTTTGCTATGCTTTTATGTCAAAAGTTCGGGTACCGGGAGTGGATTTGCCGGAAAATGAGATGTGGCAGGTGGTTGAAACAGAGCTAATGGACCGGGACAGCTATGATTGCATCCTTGATCTTGGATGGACGAAATTCTTTAAAAAAATGATGCAAGAGCGAATCTTGAACGATGTCCCGCCCGAATATTTACCGCCAAAACGCAAATCGATCAATGTGCGCGCAAGATGGCACAGCCATGGCATACCCGTGTTAAGCGGTGGAGATGTAACAACGCCAATAGAAGTGCTCTGTGGGGCCCGTTCTTTGCCCAAATTTGCGTTAGATTTGATCGAAATTCCAGACAAGGTCGCATCCGCAATGGATATGATTTTGCCCCATTTAGCAAATAAGGCCATCAGGAGGGCAAAAAACCTTGGTTTTCCGGCCGTATGGGTCGGGGGATGGCGCTCGGCGCCGTGCTTATTATCCCCTGCCATGTGGCATCGGTTTGTATGGCCTTACATCCGGAAACTGGTTTATGAGGTAGTCGATGCCGGTCTGATCGCATTGCTGCATCTGGATTCGGATTGGACTCGTGAACTGATGCGTTTTCGAGAGCTCCCCCGGGGCAAATGCCTTATGGCTCTCGATGGAGATACCGACATTTTCAGGGCCAAAGAAGTCCTGGGAGATCATATGTGTCTAATGGGAGACGTTCCGGCGTCAATGTTGTTTCATGACAGTTCGGAGGATGTCTACAAATACTGCACCCGGCTGATCCGAGAGCTTGGTCCGGCGGGCTTTATCTTGCATTCCGGCTGTGATATTCCGGCCAATGCCAAACTGGAAAATGTGCAGGCCATGGTCGCCGCCGCTATCGGCTGAACCCGTTAGCCGGTTAATTCGTTGAGCCCGTTTGCCAGCTGGCCGTTGAGCGGGTTAAAGAGAAATTTAGCATAATCCAATATCCACACGGCAAAAAAACTGCAGACATGCCAGTTTCCATCAAGAAATTAAAAACAAATTGGTCTGCAAAGTAATATAACCAAAACTGATAAAACTGAAGATTTTTTTTGAGGGCAAGGCGCGAGGAGGAGAAAGAGCGCAGCGTGCTTTAAAAGTACCTAAGCGACTTTCGAGGACGAGCAACGCAGCCATCGGAAAAAAACATTCAGTTTTAAATCAGTTTTATTGGGGCAGGTTGAATCCACCGGTTTGTACTGCCTTGGTAAAACCACTTATCCGGGAAGCCGCGCCTGCGGGTGAAGGTCGGATTTTCCGCCCAATCCATCATTTGTTCATAGGCGTGGTGAACCTTGCGAAACACATCTGCATCTCCGCCCTGGTCCGGATGATGACGCTTCGCCTGCTGGCGGTAGGCGCTTTTTATAATCTTCTGAAGCTGGGTCGAACCCAGATCCGACCGACCGAGTTTAAGAAAAGTTAGTGACTTGGCCATGCGAGCCGGTTCCACTATTTCAAACGGTTTGATCGAAGAGGCGGTGTTTTTGTTTTTGGCCCTTTCCAGAATATGCTGGGTCGCAATGTAGCGCTTGTTGGTTCGTCGCTTCTCGGCCCACCATGCATTTCCTAGCACATTGGCCATTGTGCGGAAATCTTCAGCTGGTTTTTTGCCGGTCGTCCGCGGAAAAATAAAACTAAATAAACTCAATGCCCCATACGGAAGTACGTCTAAAAAGATCATGGACTCGGTAAAATAAAAAGTTGCGAACTTTGTGTTCAATGCTCTTAACAGACCACTCCGCATATTGAGGTTATAGCGGAGCCGTTGCCGGCATTCGATTGAACAGTATTTTCGTCTGCCCATATTTTCAGCAGTACCGCAGGACAAACAACGATTATTCGATTGGGTATGCGAAAAAAGAATATGATTAATGTCAATCTTTTTCATCGGGACGAAATTAAAAAATATAGTCGTTTTGAAGTGGTTATCAAAAAAACGTTCTATCTTTCAAACGTTTTGTTCTACAACCACTTAGACCGCAATTCCGCCATTCGAAACATTAAGATGGAAAGCGGAATAAATGCCCCTCTACCATAACATGTTAAGCGCCAGGTGGTCAAAGGTGTGTATTTTCTTATCAGGCTTTTTGAAAAATGGAAAAAATTGAGTTTTTAGCAATTATTTTGACTTGCTGTTCAACGCCTTATCTTGTAAAAATATAATTTTAAAATATGAAATTATAGGGGCAACAACCAGCCGGTTTGAAAACAACCAATCATTTTGAAAAGCAAATAGAAAGGGCTTAGCAAAAATGACGCAAAAAACCCCATTTACAGTGCTTGCCTGCATGCTCATTATCTTATTTTTCTTATTTGCCTGTGCCGGACGCAAGTTGGAGGTTGAATCGATCCCCAAATCCGAACACCCGCAGGAGTTGATTAACAAACTGGAAAAAGACATTGCACTTGCGCGCAACGAGCGCATAAACGTTTTGGCACCCACATGGTTTGCCAAAGCGGAATCTTCTCTTAATGAGGCCAAAAAACTTCTGGATGAAGGTGCGGCACTAGCGAAAATTTTTGACGATGTTGCCATCGGTCGTGCACAGCTTCGCCGTGCGACAGAAATTGCAACCGTATCAAAGGCCACCTTGGCAGAAGCCATCAAAGGTCGCGAACGCGCTCGCGATGCCGGTTCTGCGGCCCTGGGCAAAGATTATATGGAGGCTGAGACTGAATTTTTAAAACTCACCAAAGCCATTGAAAAAAATAATCTGGGTTATGCCCAACGCAACCAAGCGGAAGTCACAGAGAAATTTCACCAACTAGAAATAAGAGCCATTAAAGTGCGCACTATCGGTGAAGTTCGCAATTTGCTCAGGATTGCCGAAAGACAAAAATCCGATAAAATTGCCCCGCAATCCTTCACAGCTGCCATAAATAAATTAATTAAAGCCGATGCGTTTATCACCGAAAACCCTTACGATAAAGAGCAAATGAGTAAACTGGCAAACGAAGCACTGTTTTTAGCGCGGCGCCATCTTGAAATTGCAGAGGAAACAAAAAAAATACAGCAAATGGGCCCCGAGCAAATCGCACTTTGGATGGAAGAAACCTTGCAACAAACAGCAAGCCGGTTATCTGCTCCTGATATGCGGGATCAGTCATTTGATCAACAGGTCGAAAATATTCTGGCAACAATTTCCGCTCAGCAAGCCGATCATGCATTCTCGATTAAAAAAACCAAAGAACAGCAGGCAGAAATCACGGACTTGCAGCAAAAGATCTCCTCCCTGGAGGGACAGAGCCGCAAACAACAGGAACGCTTATTAGCCCAAAAGCGTTTGAATCAGCTGTTCATTGAAGTACAAGGTCATTTTAATCCCAGAGAAGCTGAGGTGTATAAAAGAGAAAATCAGCTGATTATCCGGCTTAAGGCCATGCATTTCCCCATCGGACAATCTGTAATTCTACCGGAAAATTATGCCCTGCTCGGCAAAGTGCAACGCACGATTCGCGCCTTTGGAGAACCGGATGTCATCATCGGCGGCCATACAGACAGCACCGGCCCCGAGCCTTTAAATGAACACCTGTCCCAACAAAGAGCAGAAGCAGTTCGCCAATATCTAGTCGCCAACGGGACCTTGCCCTATGACAAAATCATCGCCGTAGGATACGGTTCCATGCGACCATTGGCAACAAACTCAACGGATAAAGGCCGGGCGATGAACCGCCGCATTGACGTTACCATTTCACCCGGTGTCCGAAAGGCTCCATAAAACCATTTGGCAAATTACGCTCAATATAATAAGCCGCTGCTCGGCATAGAAAGTACATGTCATCGTCGATGGCGGGCCTTTTTTGCGAAGCCGTTTCAATCCGCCGTCAGTGATCAAACTGAAGAATGATG
>JASFTL010000374.1:0-4637 GCA_050053555.1 Desulfobacterales bacterium | reverse complement strand
GACTTTAAGGTAAAAATCGGTGGGATTATCCATCCAAGCCCGGCAAATCCAAAGGCCAATCGTGGATGGGAAGCCCTTATTATAAAACAGCTTGTTAATTTAGGTATTCCGATTTAAAAAATATCCTAACAGCTCTGAGGGCACGGTAAATAATAGATGTCATCTGCTTTAAGATACACGGCGACATTATGTCTGCTCGTCAGTGTGTTCGCGTGTGCCAAAGCAAATGTTTATTATCCCGACAGCAGTTCATTTAACGCGACCACATCAGGCAGCCTGGATAACGCCCAAATCTACCGGGATAAGGTCATCCAACTAAAACAAGTACTGGTTGCCCTATCCGAGACGGTCGACAAAACAGAAGCGCTGCTGGTAGCTGAAACAGCAGTTCGCGAATCGGCGGTTCTGGCTGAAGAATATCAGCTGGTTCGACCTGCGGTTGCCCACAACCTGCTGGTCGTAGTCGGTCTGAGGGACCGCGGTTTGTGCTATCACTGGACAGAAGACCTCATGAAACGGCTTCAGGCGTTGAAATTAAAAAGCCTCCGTCTTCACTGGGCCGTTGCGCATCGCGGCAGCAAATTGCGCGAACACAACTGCGTTGTGATCACCGCTAAAGAGCAACGTTTCTTCGAAGGAATTGTGCTGGATCCATGGCGCAATTCAGGAAACCTCTATTGGGCCCAGGTTGCCAAAGACCAATACCCTTGGAAGCTTTTGCCCCCATCCGACTGGTAAAACGCCTGCTAAACTGCTATTGGTTTAGAACCGTACTGCCCTTCATTTCACAACCTCAAGGCAAAATGGTTACCAAACGATGTCAACGATCGCAGACAACATGTTCGAACTCGTCCAGGCCGCGGGCAAACGGCTGCGCGGCCATGCCCATGTCACGCCGATGATGAGCTCGCGAGCCCTTAATCAAAGCATTGGGGCACAGACCTATCTCAAATGTGAAAATTTTCAGCGTGTGGGCGCTTTCAAATTCAGAGGGGCTTATAACGCCATGTCTCAGCTTTCCGAAGCAGATCGTAGACGAGGTGTTATTACCCATTCCTCGGGGAACCATGCCCAGGCCATCGCCTTGGTCGGTCGACTCTTGGGCATTCAAACAACCATTGTCATGCCTGATGACGCCCCAGCCATCAAGCGCGCCGCAACCGAAGCCTATGGGGCAAATATCGTGCAATACGACCCGCAAAAAAATACACGTGAAAAGATTTCTGAGGAACTCGAAAGCAAACACGGGTATGTATTAATACCGCCTTACGATCATGTTGACATCGTCGCCGGCCAGGGGACAGCAGCACTCGAAATTTTTGAAGAAGTCCATTCACTGGATATGCTCCTGGTACCTTGCGGCGGCGGCGGCTTGCTGAGCGGTTCCGCCATCGCCGCCAAAGGAGCGAACGCCAAATGCCAGGTGATCGGCATCGAGCCGGAATTGGCAGACGACGCGACACGATCCTTCCAGACCGGCACACTTCATAGCGTTAATAATCCACCGACCATTGCCGATGGTACCCGAACACCGTCTCTGGGTGAGAGCGTGACCTTCCCCCTCGTTTTGAAATATGTGGACGATATGAAGACCGTTACCGAAGAAGCCATTATCGAAGCCGTCAAATTTTTATTTTATCGCATGAAACTCGTGGTAGAACCCTCCGGTGCGCTAGGGGTGGCAGCTCTGTTAAGCGGCGTAATTCGCCCCCGGGGTAGCATCGGGGTGATTCTCAGCGGCGGAAACATCGATGGCGTCACCATGAAGAAGATCCTGGATTCTTAAGCATCAGAGGTCAGATAACAGACAACAGAAAACAGCCTGCAGCGAGGAGTTTTCTTCCTTCGTTAGATCAGGGTAGAACGAATCAGGAACGACCTGCACAGTCGAGTTGAAGACTGCCCTACTCTGCGGTTTTCATTTGTCATCTGACGTCTGTTTTCGACTCGGCTGCCCTCGGCCATGAGCTCGGGCCGAATGCAGGCCTTCGAGTGAGCCTCAGTCGAACTCCTTTTCACAGGCTGTCCGCTGCAATTTGAACCTGACACCGATTGATCCCTTACCCTCCGCAACTCGAAACTCCCACCCCACAACCCGCAAACCCTGAACTACTGAACCCTGAACCTGATGTATTGACTTCGTAAAGGTCGTACATACATTTTCTGCATAGTTTCTTTTAAAGCAAATCGGTATGGTCCGACGAGAAAAGGAGATGGACATGAAAAAAGCGATAGTCGTCGTATATATCTTGTTATTGGCGACGGCGGTGAATGCCAAAGTCGTTTCCCAAAATGTAGAATACAAACTTTGAAAAAATTTTTAGAGATTAAAATCTTATTGGTAATTGATAATATCGATCAAAGGAAAAATTATATGAACCTACAGGACAAACTCAATGCGCTCAGAGCTAATTTTGAAAAGCAGGCGCCGAAAGAAGCCTTAGAAATAATGCATAAAGCCACGGATGATCTCCGCAAATCAGGAATTTTAGAGCGCGTGTTGAAAATTGGTGAAACCATTCCGGAATTTGAGCTCGAAAATACGGAAGGCCAACTGATTCGATCGAAGGATATTCTCTCGAATCGTATAATCATACTTACATTTTACCGCGGCAAATGGTGACCCTATTGCAATCTGGAGCTGGAAGCTTTGCAAAACACAATGTCTGAATTCGCTTCCCTGGGGGCCAATCTGGTCGCAATCTCTCCGCAGATTGTAAAATATAGCAGCGCACTGGCCAACGCCAAAAAGCTGACGTTTGAGATTTTAAGCGATCCGGGCAATCAGGTTGCCGAAAAATTCGGTCTGGTTTATGCTTTGCCTGAAGATCTAAGAAAAATCTATCTGCAGTTCGGCATAGATCTCCCCAAACACAATGGAGATGCTTCGTGGACATTGCCCCTGGCAGCCAGATTCATTATTGACCGGCAGGGTGTGATTCGATACGCAGAGGTGGATGCAGATTATACCATTCGGCCGGATCCGGAGCATACGATTGAAGCCCTGAAAACGATCAAGCAAAACTGATTTCAAAACTTTAAATGCCAATTGGAATTCCCGCCACGTTCCAGCCAGCGGAGCCGAGTGAGGTAGGGTATACTTGAAAATTTACACCGGTACCGGAGATAAAGGCAAAACCAGCTTATTTAGCGGAGAACGCGTATCAAAAGCGGACCCCCGAATCGATGCCTATGGAGATATTGATGAACTCAATTCGATTCTGGGCGCATTGGCAGCCTATTTGTCAGATAAAAAAGAGCTCATCGAGGAATTACGACAGATCCAACAGGTTCTGATGCAGTTAAGTGCTTGGCTTGCAACCAATCCGGATTCTGACGCCATAGAATCTCTCACAGAAATCTCCAGAGAACAGATTATTTTTTTGGAAAATACCATTGATCGGCTCGAGAAAGAGCTGCCGAATCTAAAAGGCTTTATTCTACCAGGCGGACATATTACCTCGGCCTGGGCCCATGTGGCCCGAACCGTATGCCGCCGTGCTGAGCGCAAGGTGGTACCGCTATTAAGTAACTCGCAAAAAGGAAAAGCCGCCGAGCAGTATCGCAACATGTTTATCTTTTTAAACCGATTGTCTGACTATCTTTTTGTACTGGCCCGCCACTGCAATCAGATTCAAGGTGTTCCGGATAAGCTCTGGAAGCCATGAGGTGATTTTCAAATTTGAAAACTCGCGTATCAACGTATAATATTACCTTGCTGAAGCGGCGATGGCTTTCAAAAAAAACTTTTGAAATCACTTTAAGTCTGCCGCCTGCGTTTGAATTTAAGCCGGGACAGCGAATCAATCTGAGCTTAAACGAATACGAAAGGGATTACTCCATCGCCTCGGCCCCGGGGGAAGCTGAACTGAGATTATGTATCCGCAAGGTGGCCGATGGAATGCTATCCAGTCTTCTCAGCAATGCCGCAATCGGCACGTCCCTTTCATTTAATGGTCCCTATGGTTATTTTACATACCACCCCTCGTCCCGCACAGCGGTATTTATCGCAACCGGAACGGGTATTGCCCCTTTCTGTTCAATGGCCCGCTCCGGAATCTCCGGCTATACCCTTCTGCACGGCGTCGGTTTGCCGGAAGATCTGTATTATGCTTCCCTATTTCAGCAAAGCGCTGAAACCTATATCCCCTGCTTGTCGGAGGCCACAGAATTAAGAGCTGATTTTTTTCAGGGAAAGGTCAGCCAATATCTTCAGCAGCAGTTGGAACCAAAAGTGTATGATTTTTACCTTTGTGGTCGACGTGAAATGATCCGGGATGTAACATGGCTAATCGATGAACGCTTCCCAGGTTCACTGGTGTACACCGAATTGTTCTATTAATCTTCGTTGAGCAAGTTGATTAATTAGCCGCAGACCAGCGCAGACGATCACAGACCTTTTGGCCGAGCGACTTGCTCGGCCAAAAACTGTCATCCACGTCGTGGATATTAACTCTTTACTTAGATGTGATTTTGGTGAAATATATTAGAGGTAAAACATTCAATATTGTAATAACTGCACTGCCCGGAAGGCTTGCAGTTTTTTCTCCCGACAAGGTCGTCGGGAGAAAAATAAACTGTCTGCGCATGTCTGCGTGTATCTGCGGTTAATTAAAAAAAGGAGACAGCATGAAATT
>JASFTL010000373.1:0-4642 GCA_050053555.1 Desulfobacterales bacterium | reverse complement strand
GAACAGATTACCGGTTTAGAAGCGGATCGTGTTCAGGGAAGAAGCTTTGATGGCGTTTTTAAACCGGGCTATTTTCCAAATTCAGAGCTTACCTTCAAAAACCTGATCCAGAGCGAAACGGCTACAGAAATAAAAACTCAATTTGAACGCAATGGAAAAGATCGTGTGCATCTAAGCCTCGCCATTGCACCGGTAATCACACAAGCGCTCGGAAAAATCGGAACCGTTTTGTCCCTGAGAGATATTACGCGTCTAAACAAAATAGAGGAACAGACCAGCCGTAATGGGCGTTTAGCGGCTATGGGCGAGATGGCGGTTCGAATTGCCCATGAGATCCGAAATCCGCTCGGCAGCATCGAGCTTTATGCGACAATGTTAAGAGATGATCTGCAGGATTTTGATGAACTCAAAGCGCTGGCAGAGCATATTTCCTCAGGGGTAAAAAGCATCAATAATATTGTTTCTAATTTGCTGCTTTTTATCCGTCCGGATCAACAGCTGGATCGACAAACGATCGATGTTCATGAACCATTGAAAGATTCCCTATTTTTTGCCGGGCATTTAATTGATGCCCATGATGGAATTGATGTGGTCACCGAACTGACCGATGAAGAGCTGCTGATCGACGGTGATCTGGAATTGCTCAAACAGGTATTCTTAAATCTGATTCTAAACGCCATTCAAGCGATGTCCGGCGGGGGTCAGTTGCTTATCTCAACGCTTAAGAGCACCGGGCAACAAGGCGCGCAGTGGGCTGAAGTGCATCTAGCCGATACCGGTTGCGGAATTGCAAAAACGGATCTTCCTAAAATTTTTGATCCCTTCCATACCACCCGTAAAAAGGGTACCGGTTTAGGGCTGACCATCGTGCACAATATCATTAAAATGCATGCAGGCAGCATCGATATTACCAGCAAAAAAACGGAAGGCACGAAATGTGTTGTGTCTTTGCCACTGCGGCAAGACCATAATAGCAATTGAAGCTGTATTTCATTATTTGTACTAAATTATCTATAGCATACGTTTAGCGGAGTTCTTTGCGATGGGCCTTGCGCCAATACTGGTTGTTGACGACGAATCCGAGATGAGAAGTGCGCTTACGCACGCGCTCACCAGAAGTGGTTTTACGGTAGAGAGTGCAGCCAACGGCTCCGACGCACTCGTCAAAATCAAGAAAGAACCCATCAGCCTGGTGATCACCGATATAAAGATGCCGGAGATGTCGGGCATGGAATTACTGGGAGCCGTAAAAAAAATATCACCCCCGATTCCGGTAATTGTGATCACGGCCTATGGCTCAATTCACAATGCCGTCGAAGCCATGCAGGGTGGTGCGGTGGATTACCTTTTAAAGCCGTTTTCATTTGAAACGCTCGAAGCCACTGTAAAAAAAGTACTTGCAAGCGTCGACGGCAGCGATCATCAGCATCCTTCAAAGCACAACGTCAAGATTCAGCCGACTGTCAAAACACTGGTAACCCAGGACCCCAAGCTGCTGGAAATTCTAAAACTGGCCCGGAATGTCGCTTCCAGTCGATCCACCATCTTGATCCAGGGAGAAAGTGGAACCGGCAAAGAACTGTTGGCGGCCTACATACATGAACACAGTGGTTTCAAAGAAGAACCTTATGTTGCCATTAATTGTGCGGCGTTGCCAGATAGCCTGGCCGAGAGCGAGTTGTTCGGTCATGAAAAAGGGGCATTTACCGGGGCGGTCAGCCGTAAATTGGGGAAATTCGAGTTGGCCAAAAATGGTACGGTGGTGCTTGATGAGATCAGCGAGATGACACCCCCGCTGCAGGCGAAGTTGCTCAGAGTGCTTCAGGAAAGAGAAATCGATCGAGTGGGTGGGAGTCGGCCGGTATCCATGCAGGCGCGCGTGATTGCCATCAGCAATGTGGAGTTAAAAAAAGCCGTCTCGGAGGGCAAATTTCGGGAAGATCTGTATTATCGAATCAACGTCGTTCCGATTACCATTCCGCCGCTGAGAGAGCGCAAAGGCGATATTCCCTTGTTGGCCCAACATTTCCTGAAGAAATACAGTGCATTGAACGACCAGAAGATGACGCAGATATCCGAAACTGCCATGAAACAGCTTTCAAGCGGAAATTGGAGGGGAAATATCAGAGAGTTGGAAAATACAATTGAACGGGCGGCATTAATCGGCAATGGTCCTAAATTGATGCCGGAACACCTGATTTTGGATTCGGTTGCTGCAGAAAATCAATCTTCGCCGGTCCTTGCAATGAAAGCCGGTGTAACGGTCAGGGAGATGGAAAAACAGTTGATCAACAAAACGCTGGAAGAAGTCGATGACAATCGAACTCGTGCAGCCGAATTACTGGGTATCAGTATTCGGACGCTTCGAAATAAATTAAGGGAATACAGGGAAGAGCATGAACGTTCACCGGCAAAGGCAGCCCAACCCAGCGGATAGGGCAGGGCCATGCGGCGTTAATTCCCATCCGACACCCCGGAAATATTTGGCCGGCTGGTTGAATCGGATCAGGGGTAGCATTTGCCTATCTTTTCAGCCAACCGTATTTACGAGCGAATGCAAAAGTTATTGAAATAATACAATAACTTTCGCTCGTGACGCCATGGGAAGCACCATCGTCAGTTGGTATGAATTTTGCTCGATTTTAAGTTAAAACATAGGAGAATTTGAAAAATGCCAACGCAATCTTTTTTTGAGGGCTCCATTGCAACACTTCAAAGGACGTTAAATATAAGTTCTCTGCGGCACAAAGTGATGACGGCCAATATCGCCAATATCGACACACCGAATTACAAAGCATTTGAAGTCGTTATGGAAGATGAATTCAAAAAAAACGGTCGATCCTCTCAGCCGATCCAACTGGTGCGCACCCGACCCGAGCACTTCCCCGGACGCCATCCGTCGCTAACGAATGCGAAGGTTAAGCAGGCAGATCCGCCGGCATTAAACTTCAGAGCAGACGGCAATACGGTTGACCTGGACAAAACCATGGGAAAATTGGCTGAAAACACCATCATGTATAGAGCCGCAGCGCAATTGATCAAGCGAAAATTTCAAGGTCTAAAAAATGCCATCCAAGGAGGTAAATAAGCATGGATTTTTTTGAGGCATTGCATGTTAGCGCATCGGGACTGTCCGCCCAACGTCTGCGCATGAACCTGATTTCTGCCAATTTAGCCAACATCAATACGACGCGCACGAAAACCGGAGGCCCTTATCGCAGAAAAGACCCTGTTTTCTCTGCCCAAGCACCGGCAGCATCGTTTCGTGAAATGTTGCATCACAGAAAGAACGAAATGTTAAAGGAAGTCGCCGTCATTGGAATTGTAGAAGACAGGCGTCTGCCGATTCGAAAATATGATCCCAATCACCCGGATGCCGATAACGACGGATATGTGGCCTTGCCCAACATAAACGTTATGGAAGAAATGGTGAATATGATCTCGGCGACACGGAGCTATGAAGCCAACGTAACTGCTATAAAAGCTGCCAAAGGAATGGCGCTAAAGGCACTGGAGATCGGACAATAATCATGAAAGAAATTACTTTTCAAAACGGGCTTGAATCTCTAACGGACAGCGGCTCAATCGCCAAGGCTAAGCAAATCCAGAGCCCCGAGTCGTTTGGGGACATGCTGGAGCGTTCGTTGAAGGAAGTCAATCAGCTAAAACTCGAGGCCGATGAAGCGATAAACAATTTAGCCGCGGGCGAGCAAAAAGATATTCATCAAACCATGATCGATCTGGAAAAAGCGGATGTTGCATTTCAACTGTTGATGCAGGTTCGAAACAAAATAATCTCTGCGTACCAAACCTTAATGCGCATGCCCGTATAGCTTGAAAGAGAGAAATAAAGAATGCCCATTCGTCAAATATTGGTACAGCTCCAAAACCTACTCAAAAACCTCAGTGTCGGCAAACGGATCACGATTCTGATTTTGGCAGTGAGTTGCATTTCAGGATTCATTTTTTTAATGAGCTGGGCCGGGCGACCGGAATTCCATCCGTTGTATAGCAACTTGGACTCACAAGATGCCGGAATCATATTAAATCGCCTGAAAGATCAAAAAATTCCGTATCAGATTTCATCCAACGGAAGCACCATTCTCATTCCGCAGGAGCACATTTACGAGACACGGATGGCCTTAGCATCTGAAGGGCTGCCTCAGGGCGGCAGTATCGGTTTTGAGCTCTTTGATAATACAAAATTCGGCATGAGCGAGTTTGCACAAAACGTTAACTACCAGCGTGCGCTTCAGGGTGAACTGGCACGTACGATCAATGGATTTCCCGAGGTCGACAGTTCCCGGGTTCATATTGTGATGCCAGAGAAATCACTTTTTATTAATGAAGAGCATTCGTCATCTGCCTCTGTCGTCTTGAATTTGCATCACGGCAAATGGCTGACTCAGAATCAGGTTCAAGGGATCGTGCACCTGGTGTCTTCCAGCGTATCGCGACTGGCGCCTGATCATGTAACCGTCGTTGACAGCAGTGGACGACTTCTGGCTGGACTTAAGGACGACTCCGGGCTGGGGACACTCAGTTCTGACCAGCTCGATTATCAGGCCAAAGTCGAACGAAAGCTGGAAAGCCGGGTACTGAAGATGCTGGAAGAGGCTTTGGGAGCCAATCGGGCAATCGT
>JASFTL010000372.1:0-4648 GCA_050053555.1 Desulfobacterales bacterium | reverse complement strand
CCGAACTGATACCGACGGTACTGGGTGATCTCAAACCGCTGGATTAAAATCGATGTCCTGGTTTGCCGGCCGGGAGGAACTCAATCGAAATCAAACAGGGGGTTGTGGAGGCATTTTCTTTGAGCGGCGATAAGCAACCACTAAACGGTAGATAAAGCCCACCAGGAGCGCCGCGCTGAAAAGAATCATAAAGTTGGAAGCATAAAAGGTTAAGATGAAGGTTGCCGGTTCATTGAGCTGGTAAGCGGAAATGAGCAGTTGAATGCCAAAAATCAAATAAAATCCAGCGATCAGAATTAAGATGATCTGTCTGATCCACCAGTAGGTGCTGACCGCGGGTTGTTCCTCAAATTCCTCATGCTGAGTTTCATCCATAACAGATTGATACTAACAATAATCTGCATTCTGTCAACACCATGTATAGGTGGAAAGTTATTTGAGAAACACAAGACTCATCCAGGGGATATAAGTAATCAGAGCCAGGGCGATCAGCAGGATGGCAATAAAGGGCAGCGAGGCCACATAGAGCCGCAATACCGGTCTTTCAAAGCGGATACTGGCAATAAATAGATTGATGCCCAGCGGTGGGATAGAGGCTCCGATTTCCAGATTGGCTAAAAAGATAATTCCCAGATGAATGGGATCGATCCCATAGGCTTGAGCAATCGGGGAAAGCAGCGGGACGACCACAACCAGAGCCGAAAAAATCCCCATCGTGCAGCCAACCGCCAAGAGAAACAAATTTAATACGATCAAAAACAATATTTTGCTTTCGATCTGGGTCTTGAAAAAGTTCAACAACTGCATCGGGATTTCAGCATCGATCAGATAGTTGGTCAGACCCATGGCAGCCCCTAAGATTATCAATACCCCGCCGACCAGGACCATGCTTTTTTTCATTATCTCCGGCAGCTCTTTCCAGTGAATATCCCGATAAATAATAACCTCAACTATTAATACATAAACGGCTGTGATAGCCGCGGCTTCACTGACAGCAAACTTTCCGCTGTAAATTCCACCTAAAACCACCAGCGGCAGAGGCAATTCCCATACGGCTTCTTTTAAAGCATTGAAAACTTCAGACACCTGAAAAGCGGTTTTGGGTACATCGGCCTTTACGGCCCGCGTGACACTGAAAACCGACAGCAGCACCACCAGCAAAATTCCGGGCAGGATTCCGGCAATGAAAAGATGATCGATTCTGACTTTGGCCACGATGGCATAGATGATCAGGGGCAGGCTGGGGGGAAAGAGCAGCCCTAGCGTCCCCGATGTGGTCAATAATCCCAGCGAGAAAACCTCCGGGTATTTCCCGCGTGTCATGGCGGGCAGCAGGATACCGCCCAGGGCAATGATGGTCAAGCCGGTGGCACCGGTCAGGGCCGTAAATACCGCGCAGGAGATCAGCGCGATAACCGAAAGCCCTCCCGGCAGCCAACCCAGAACAGCATTTGAAAGCCGAATCAGGCGTTTGGGTGCTCTGCTTTCTGAAAGAAGATAGCCCGCAAAGGTAAACAGCGGAATGGCCACCAGCACCGGCGTGGTGGCCATGCGATGCATCTCAATGATGATGGCCGACAGATCAATTCCACTGGCAAAAAACAGATAAAGGGACAACCCGCAGATCACCACAAAAACCGGCACACCGATCAGCATAAAAAGGATGGCGGCAGGAATGGCCAGCAGAATCATAGCGTGTTTCCGTGTTTTTTATAACTGCCGGATTTGAAAATCATCGAAAGCTCTGCGCAAAAGCTTGATGCAAATCGCAAGGCCATCAGAGCGAAGGTGACGGGAATGATGATTTGCGGAATCCAGGCCGGAATATTCAAAAAGGAGGTGCCGCCCATCTGGGCCTCGTTTTGAACGAACGTCCAGCCGGCAAAGGCCAACAAGCTACAGATAAAGGCTGACACCAGATGGGAGGTGGCCTTGAGATACCGGCTGCCGTCCCCGGAAAACCATCTTGAAAACACCTCGATGGTGATATGCTTGCCATCTTTGGTCGCTAAACTGGCCCCAATAAATCCCACCCACAGCACCAGGTATCGCACCAGAGGATCTGCCCAGGAAATTCCACTGCTAAAAGCGTTTCGGAGTACGATTTGTAAAAATGCCAGCAAAATCATCACACTCAGCATGAGGGCCACGAATAATTTTTCCGCCCGGCCGAGAATTTCATCAAATCTTTGCCATTTGCTCATTGTTGATTTTGCTTTCTGTAGGACTTTAATCTTGCAGTGACCTCATCCCTGACCTTTTTGGAAAAACTCTTTCCCTGCATCCGCTGCATGGCTTTTGCAGATACCTTTTTAAACTCGGCGACCTGTTCCGGTGAAGGGGTTATGATTTTTACCCCATGTTTGACCATCACCTGCATGGCTTCCTGGTTTTCCTTGCGGATGGTTGTTTTCAATTGGGTCATTTGGCGCTCGCAGACATCCATGAGGATTTTCTGGTGCGGCGGAGAGATTTTGTTAAACACTTTTTTCTTCATGACCACGCCCCCGATGAGATAGATCAGGTTGACATCGGTCAGGTATTTGGTTTTGGTAAACCACTGCAGGGAAATGGCGCCGGAGGGCGGAGCATAAACCACATCCACCAGCCCGGTCTGAAGACCCACTAACACGTCCGGCACAGACAGCGGAATGGCTGAAACATTGGCTTCGTCAAATATCACCTTGGTCATGGGTGAATCTTCCCATGTCCAGACTTTGACTTTTCTAAGATCATCCAGGGTGGCAACCGGTGTGGTCGACATCAGCCTCACAAAACCGCCCTCGGACCAGCCCAGAAGGATATAGTTGTTCTTTTCAAAGCCTTTTCGAAAAAATGCATCCATTTCTTTTAAAACGTGGTCAGTTTCATTGTATGACTCGAAAAGAAAAGGGATCTGAAACACATCCATCTCACCAAAGATGGCAGACAAGCCCGCGGAGGTCAAAGCTGCACCGTGAATCTGTCCGATATGCATTTTTCTAAGCATGTCTTTTTCATCGCCCAACACGCCTCCGGGATAAAATTTAAAGCGTATTTGCTTGTCGGTTTTTTCCCGCATCTCTTTATCGATGGAATTAAACGTCTTAATCCACGAGCTTCCTTCCGGAGCCAGGGTGGCCAATTTAATCACAAGCGTCTTTGCCACACTATTGGCCGGTGATAACAAAAGTGCCAGCGTTATGAAACTGAGGCCTACAATTTTTAACGATACGGTTCGGAACATGCGCTCATCTCCTAAAAATATTCATCGACCTGCTCAAGCATTTTTTTTGCCTTTTTATGAGCCACAGTGTTGAGCAAGGTCAATTCGGGTATGCGATCGGCCGGAGTCGCCAAGACTTTTTCAAGGGTAGAAATAAATAATTGTTTATCAAAAGCCTTTCTGGCGTACTGGTCCGCGTAATAGACATGGGTCATTAAAAATTTGTTTTGGCTAAACTCTAACGCCTTTTGAAAATGAAGCTGAGCCGTTGTCAGATTACCGCCGGCGATTTTGGGCCTGGAGGCGAACCATATGCCCATGAACAGATGCGGTCCGCCGTAGTAGAATTGCTCGTCAAGCGCCAGCACGCGCTTCATTAACGCCTCCACCCGAGGCAGTTCAGCAAGGGCGGCCATCGAGCCTAGATTTAGCCGGATCCAGCTTCCCCAGCAGGTTCCTGTCCAGAACATGTAGGGGACATCGTCTTTACCTAAATCATTTAACTCAGTTTTGAATTCGTTAAAAGGTATAGAAACAGGATTTTTCAGGCCCCTTATCTGCAGCGACTGTAGCGCATACTCTTTGGCCCTCTTGTAAAGGGCAATGGCATAATCTTTGTCCTCATTTTCGATAAAGGCAGAAGCAAAAGAGGCGTAGGCCTGAGCTGCGGTAATCAAAAGGCGTTCATTATCCGGCACGCCCTCGACCATGCCGTCAATCAACATGAGGTAAGCCGGCATTCCTTCGCGGATGACCCTTAAATCGGATTGTTTGTAGGAGGACTTGGCAACATCTTCCAGAAGCGTTGCTGCAGACCCGACGGTCATTTGCTTATTGGGGATGCAGGCTGCCGGAATAGTGAGGATAAAAAAGACCAAGAAGATTCCGACCCAATTCCGTGGAAAACTCATCTCTTATACCTCAAAGGTCTAAAAGAGAATTCGATGCCTTAAGAACTTAAATGGGCAGTCAAAAAAACGTCTGGCAATCTAACGTTTGTGCGATAACCCCTTCAGCCGCGATTCCATTATTCGGAACATTATGAAGCGGTACAAATTGCCAAACAACGCAGATTAGAAACAATCTAGATAGCGCAAAGTATATGTAAATGCAAATTGTGCGTCAAGGAAAATAATACCACAAGATATAGTGGGAGCGTATCAGGTGTTATGCGTGTTGTGGTTGACATGAAAGAATTTTGCTAATTCAGAAGCCAAAAAGGGTGGTCCAAAGTATGTACCACCCTTTTTACGCTTATGAGATGTGAATGACCATTGGATCGGGATAAGATAAAGGTACACCGCCTATCTCAACAAGGTATGGGTTACATTATTGAGTTTGTACGGCTTCTCCGCTTATAAAGAGAAAAGAATAATTTTGCGGCCGATGATACCGTGAGACATGTGCAATTCGGCAGCAATTATTCGGCCGGAATATAGGGTA
>JASFTL010000371.1:0-4662 GCA_050053555.1 Desulfobacterales bacterium | reverse complement strand
GATTCTATCGATTGTTGTGTTGCTCCAACGTATGCAAATTTTGACCGAATCTGTCATATCGCTTATAAGTATCTGTAAAAAATTAGGCCTCCCAAAAGTAGCGATACTGTAAACGTATAACAACGCAGCGTTTTGTCAGAACCAAACCGAAAACGATCCGTCTTCGCTAAAGCTGCGCCGGACAGGCAACTCGTGGCCCTGGGAGGACCAGTCTTCGCTCTGCAGAGCTAGGCCTCGGCAGGCAATTCTGGCCTGAAAAAGACAAGTCTTGTTGGCTAGTTTCTAAAAGCCTGAATTAAAAAAGCTGGACATAAACTGATTTGTCCGGCTTTCGTTGTTAAAATGAATACCTATGCGCTTTGCGCCATGCGCTATACCTCGAATTTTTGAACCCAGGACTTAAAGCGTTGTACTTTTTGGGGTCCGTAGCGGCTCAATTCGTCGATGATCTCCGCAATGTATTTTTCGGTGGGACGGCCGTTGCCGTTTTTGGAAAAAAAATTATCTGCGTAGCAGATGATCTGCTCTTCAATGGATACCGGTATCAAGTCACGATTGGGCAACGGCAGATGAAGGCGCTGGATATCTTCGATACTGATACCCACTCCGACGTGCCGTTCGCAGACCAGCGCCAGTTCTGCATGCCCTCTTTCTTTTAATAGCTCACCTCCCAGGATGCCGTGGCAGATATAGGGCTGTTTTCCGTAACATCCGAAACCCGGGCTATTGGTCAGAAAAATACCGATATCATGCAGCATGGCTGCGGTTTCGATAAAATCCAGATCCGGCTTCATTTCGGGCACCCGTTCGGCAGCTGCCAGTGCCTTTTGGGCCACCTGCTTTCCATGTTCAACCAGTATCTCAAAGGTCTTGGAATTCGTGTCGTAATATTCTTCTAAAAGTTCAATCGGGTCCATATTAGTAAATGATAATGGAAACTGTTCTAAAAATAGTAAACGCCCCTTGCTTGAAAGCAGGATTTCACATCTGATCTTAATATATTAAGGTGTTCAATGGGGAAAGTTCTTTAGACAGGATTTACAGGATTGTCAGGATTCTTTTTGGCCGTTCTCCGGAAGAGAACGGCCAATCCCAAACGCCTGTGGCGAGTATAGCGTGCTTTCATCAACCGGGTTGATAATTTTGAAATTTAGGAGCCATCCCCCAGTTTGAATTGTACGGCCGAAAATTTTTTATTCCGCTGAAAGCGGATTGAGTTTAGTCGCTCTCATCTGGAGAGCGACTAAGAAAAATATCCTCAAAATCCTGTAGATCCTGTCAAAAATAAGATTCAATCCACCAAGTAAAACAAGGCCCAAACGATTCGGCTGCCTGGGCCGCCGACGACAAAAGTCGCTATTTATGCTTCTTCGCCAGAAGAACACCCTCAATAAACGGATCGATTCCGCCGTCCAGCACATCATTGACGTTGCCGATATCCATATTGATACGGTGATCTTTCACCATCTGGTAGGGATGCAGGACATAAGAGCGAATCTGACTGCCCCAGGCGATGTCATCCTTGCTGTCGTGAACCTCCTGCAGCTTCTCCTCCTGTTTTTGCTTTTCATGCTGGTACAGCCGTGCTTTCAATACTTTTAAAGCCATATCCTTGTTGCGGTGCTGGGATTTTTCCTGCTGGCACTGCACAACGATGCCGGTAGGCAGATGGGTGATGCGTACGGCACTGCTGGTTTTGTTGACGTGCTGCCCCCCGGCGCCGCTGGCCCGAAATACGTCGATGCGCAGGTCTTTGTCTTCAATGTCGACCACGATTTCCTGGTCCAGTTCGGGATAGACGAATACGGATGCAAAAGAAGTATGGCGTTTGCCGCTGGCGTTGAACGGCGATATTCTGACCAGCCGGTGAACCCCGATTTCCGATTTTAGATATCCGTATGCATTTTTGCCGCCGGCCGTAAACGTTACACTTTTTATCCCGGCCTCTTCTCCGGGCTGGAAATCAATCAGCTCGATTTGATAACCCCGGCGCTCCACCCAGCGGGTATACATCCGAAACAACATTTCAGCCCAATCCTGGGCTTCAGTGCCGCCGGCGCCGGCATTGATGGATACGATAGCGTTTTTACCATCGTCTTCACCGTCGAGCATCAGCTCCAAAGATAGGGACGCAATTCTTCGGTCCAGGCTGGAAATTTGCCGGGACACCTCCGCGAGCGCTTCGTCATCGGATTCCTCGACGGCAAGATCCAGTAGAATTTGATTTTCTTCTAAATCCTCGGCCAGATCGTTGAACTTTTCAATTTTATTTGAAAGTGATGTGCGCTCTTTGAGGATGGGTTTGGTCGTTTCCGGATTGTCCCAGAAGCCATCTTTGGCGATATGCTTTTCAATTTCAGCCAGGCGCTTTTCTTTGTCCTCTAAGTCAAAGATAGCCCCGCAGGTTTTCTAATTTGAGTTGAAGTTCATCTAAATTTTGTTTGAGTTCCACAGACATTTTATTTGCCTCCCCACAGCAATTTGTCGGTTAGTCAGTTGAGTCCGCCTCCGGCGGATTAACGTTTTTTGAATCGAAGGCGATAATTACCAAGTTCAAACAGTATACCAAAAAGTGTACCCGCCAGGCAAGCCTGGGCAAACAGATCTCCAAAACGGGTATAAAAGGTGATGTTGCGGATCAACGGTAATGCGCGGGTCAGCGCTGCTTCCTCGAGCAAAGGGGTCGATGCCAAGATCCGGCCGGCAGGATCGATGAAGCCGCTGATACCCGTACTGGCCGCCCGTGCGAGTGCGCGACGGTTTTCCACTGCCCGAAAGATGGTCATGGAAAAATGCTGATAAGGTCCGCTGGTTTTTCCAAACCAGGCGTCATTCGTGATGTTGACCAACACAACGGCATCATTTATGACCATCGCCCGGGAAAGATGGGGAAAAATGATTTCGTAACAGATTTGCACGCCAATGCGAGCATCTTTTTGCCAGGATAAGGTCTTGCCGGGTTTTCCAGGGCGAAAATCACCCACCTGGGCCACAACCTTGCCTAGAAACGGAAGCCAGCGTTTGAAAGGAACATATTCGCCGTATGGAACCAGATGGGATTTGTCATATTTGCCGATGCGCTTGGATCCAGGACGAATCAGGTAGGCACTGTTATAATATTCAATGTCACCTTGGTTACGAACAAAGGAGGGGCTTCCGATCAGAAAGTCGGTGTCGGCCTGTTGGATGCCTTCAATGACTTTCTGAGTTGGTTCTTTGTCGTAAAATAGATAAAAGGGGGTGGCGGATTCAGGCCAGACGATCAGCTCGGGATTTTCTGATTTTACGGCAAGAGATAAGCGGTTGTGCGTTTTGATGGTTGCGGATTGAAACGCAGGATCCCATTTTACAGCCTGATCGATATTTCCCTGCACAACAGCAATGCGCTCGGTTGGTGATGCCGCAATCATCTGATCGGTTATTTTGATGCGCCAGGCTCCATAAATCCATGTAAAAAGAAGGCCCAGGACAAACAAAATAACCGCGGCAGCCAGCGGAGGTCTTGAGACCGGCTTGTGTTGCCACGTTTGCTTGGTGATATGGGTGATGACCATAAATAGGGCCGTGTTACTTAGGACCACTAAAAAGGATATACCATATGCGCCACATAAGTCGGAAATCTGAATCAGGTGCAAACGCAGGTACTGGGCGTGTCCCAGCAGCGCCCATGGGAATCCGGTGAGGATAAAGCTTCGGATATATTCCAGCGCAACCCACAGCAAAGGCATGCTGATCAGGCACCGCACCGGTGTGCGGCCGATGGTCACAAGAACCATGGAAAAAACAGCCGGGAAAAGCGCTAAAACCGCTGCGAATAGGAACAAAATAGCGAAGCTCAGGTATAACGGAAGGTAGCCGTAAGTTCGCATAACGGGTACCACCCAGTATAACAGGGTCAGATAATGGACCAGGCCGGCGATAAAGCCGATCCGAAAGCTTTCTTTCGCAGAAAGATTTGCTATCGCGGTGAACAGCGGTATCAGCGCAAACCAGGCCAGCCAATCCAGTCCGATTTTGGGAAATGAGCCGGTCAACAGCAGGCCGCTTAATGCAGCCAGCAGCATATTCTTTTTATCTGATTTCATTTGATCGATTTTCGCTTTTGATATTTTTTAACATATATTGTACA
Organism: Desulfobacterales bacterium; assembly: GCA_050053555.1. GTDB lineage: Bacteria > Desulfobacterota > Desulfobacteria > Desulfobacterales > JAHEIW01 > JAHEIW01. The sequence continues at coordinate 533 of JASFTL010000371.1, read as the reverse complement.
AATTATGATTAAGTAATGTGACTTACTTGAATCCTGTCTGAAAGTCAAAGAATGAAAGAATCAACCAAGGGGATGCTTTTGTCCGGTCTGGTGTATCCAGGACTCGGGCAGTTGATTTTAGGACAAGGGGTTTCCGGAATTATTTTTGTCCTTTTAACCACAGCCGGTTTAATTGTGCTTGTTTACCGGGTCATTCAGCGTGCTTCCCGGGTGATTGATCAGCTTTTGCCCCTCCTGGCAGATAATAAGCTGGACGTCAGTACGCTCAAAGAATTGCTCAGCCGGGATTCCGCGATCGGGTGGGGGCTGGAAACGATCAGTTTAATCGTCATTGCCGGCTGTTGGCTGATTGCGATCGGGCATGCTTATTTTGTCGGCCACAAAATAGATCGACAGTCCGGCTGAAGACCTGGGTCCTGCATCCTAAAGTCTGTGCCCGACCATGACAAGCCGGACATGAAAAATAAACACGAAAGCGCGAAAACAGGTCATAAAGAAACCATGGATTCCAAAAATCTATCTCTCAAAATTCT
>JASFTL010000370.1:0-4665 GCA_050053555.1 Desulfobacterales bacterium | reverse complement strand
CGTGTGAAGCATCCCTCAGAGCTTTTTTCAATTGGCGATCCGATTACCGTTAAAATTTTAAATTTGGACCTGGAAAACGAAAGAGTCTCATTGGGAATGAAACAGCTTGCCGAAGATCCATGGTCCACGGCTGCTGAAAAATATGCCGTTGGTTCCCGTGTGACGGGAAAGGTCGTCAGCCTGACGGACTACGGCGCATTTATAGAGCTTGAAGAGGGCATCGAGGGACTCATCCACGTGTCCGAAATGTCTTGGACACGTAAAATTCGGCATCCATCCAAGGTTGTTTCTGTCGGGGATGAAGTGGAGGCTGTGGTACTGGATATAAAACCCGACAGCCGTCGGATTTCCCTGGGTATGAAACAGGTAGTTCCGAACCCATGGGATGTGATCAGCGAAAAATACCCGATCGGCACCACTATTGAGGGCAAAATAAAAAACATTACGGACTTCGGGTTGTTTATCGGAATTGATGAGGGTATTGACGGGCTGGTTCACATTTCTGATATTTCCTGGACAAAACGGATTAAACATCCCTCTGAGCTGTATAAAAAGGGCGATGTTGTCCAGGCGATCGTGCTGGATATTGAAAAAGACAACGAACGGTTTTCCCTGGGCATCAAGCAACTGCAGGATGATCCCTGGCAGTCGGTGTCCGAACGCTACGAAGTTGGCAAGGAAATAACCGGAACCATCACCAACCTGACCGATTTTGGTATATTTGTTGAGTTGGAAGAAGGAATTGAGGGCCTTGTCCATATCTCTGAGATCAGCAAAGATAAAGTAAAATCGCCGGTGGAAAAATTTAAAGTGGGCGATGTCATTACTGCCAGAGTCATGAACATCAACACTGAAGAAAGGCGCATTGGTCTTTCAATCAAACGACTCGAAATTGAAGATGAACAAAACCTGCTCAGTGAGTATGTAAACAATATAAGGCCTGCGACATCCTCTTTTGGCGAGATATTGCGCGAGAATTTGCAAGAGAAACTCAACGAAGACTAAAAAAAATCTCCACCCCTATAATTAAACAAGTGCTTGGAGCAGGTTTGCGAAGATAATTTCTACAAACCTGCTTGTATAATGGGGTGGAGATTTTTTTTATTCAAATAGACTCACATCCCCCGTCCCTTTGCGAATAATCTCGGGTGTATCACCAATCAAGGAAATAACGCTCGATGGTTTTCCCGAGACGATATCACCATCAATCACCATATCAATGCGGTTTTTGAATACGTCATGAATGAGGGAGGCATCATTCAGAATGCTGCCATCGGGCATCGTGGCACTGGTGGTAATAATTGGATTTCCCAACCCCTCTACCAGCTCGAGGCAGATTTTATGATCCGGCACACGAATTCCAGCGGTTTTGCGTTTGGTCAACATAATTTTGGGAACCAGTTTGGAACCTTCAAGGATGAAGGTATAGGGGCCTGGTAAAAGCCTCCTCATGGTTTTATAGGCATAGTTGGATACCTTGGCGTAGTGACTGATATTTTTGAGATCTGAGCAAATAAAACTAAATGGCTTGCTTTTATTTCGTTGTTTCAGTTGGTAGATGCGTTCAATCGCTTTTTTATTCAGGATATCACAACCGATACCGTAATGGGTGTCGGTTGGATAGACAAGGATGCCGCCTTTCGTTAGGATATCGACCGCCTTTTGAATGAGTCGGCTCTGGGGGTTGATTGGATTTATCTTAATCAGCATAAAAAGTCCCATATTCTAATCGTGCTCGTACTCGATCTTTATATTGTATCAAATATCGGGCACGAGGACGAGAAAGATTAAGAGGTTACAGAAACTTACTTCTCCTCGTCCTCGACGTTGAGCTCCGTAAGGTTTACAATTTAAATTTGAAATCCAGCCATTATTGGCGGGGCAATCAGCCACAAATATTGGTCGACCATCGGGTGTTCGTCCGCCGGAGGTGGATTGGGATAGCTTCTATTATGCTGAGGATTATGTTGTCAAGGAACCAAATTAATGATTGCTAAAGACGGGTTGTTTTGCTATTTCGATGGGCACTAAATCGTTTCCATCCAGACCCAAAATAATAAAGCCATTCAATCACTGTCATTGATGGAATCTACCGATTGCCCTAAAAATGACTGACGGAGAAATCGCATGCCAAAAATACCGCCTGAAGAGGCATATTCCTTTGACGATGTATTGCTTATCCCGAATTATTCTGATGTGTTACCCCAAGATGTAAATGTCAGCACCCGTCTGACTCAAAATATCACCTTAAATATACCGATTGTCAGTGCGGCCATGGACACCGTTACCGAAGCGAATACGGCCATCAGTATCGCCCGCGAAGGCGGCATGGGCTTCATCCATCGCAATATGAGCATTCAAAGTCAGGCGATGGAGGTTGATAAAGTAAAGAAATCAGAAAGCGGTATGATTGTTGATCCGGTTACGATTCACCCCGAACAGAAAGTGGGTGAAGTTCTCAAGTTAATGGAAAACTACCGTATATCCGGGATGCCGGTAACCAAGGGGGACCAACTCGTGGGAATCGTCACCAACCGGGATTTACGGTTTGAAACTGATCTCGAAAAAAATGTTTCGGACGTTATGACCAAAGAAAATCTTGTGACCGTCAATGAAGGAATCGCCCTGGAAGACTCGAAGAAATTGTTGCATCAGCACCGTATTGAAAAGCTGTTGGTGGTCGACAAAAAAGGCCGCTTGACCGGTTTGATTACCATTAAAGACATTGAGAAACTAAAAAAATATCCGAATGCGTGCAAAGACCGGATGGGCCGGTTGAGGGTCGGCGCGGCTGTTGGGGTCGGTCCGGATATGGAAGAACGCGCCGCCGCCCTGTTGAGTGCCGGCGCGGATGTCGTTTTAATTGATACCTCACACGGTCATACTGAAAACGTCATCTCGGCCGTTCGAACATTAAAGACCAACCACAAGGGCCTTGAGCTTATCGCTGGCAATGTCGGTACGGCCAAAGGGGCGGAAGATTTGATAAATGTCGGAGCCGATGGTGTCAAGATCGGTATCGGCCCGGGCTCTATCTGCACCACCCGCATCATCGCAGGTATTGGTGTCCCTCAATTTACAGCCATTATGAATTGCCGGGCCGTTTCCGGTAAAACGGGTGTTCCCTTGATTGCAGACGGCGGCATCCGGTTTTCAGGAGATATTACCAAGGCGATCGGTGCCGGCGCGCATGTCGTTATGATCGGCGGTTTATTTGCCGGCACCGAAGAGACGCCAGGAGAACAGATTTTTTTTCAGGGTCGAAGTTATAAAGTATACCGCGGCATGGGTTCCATCGAAGCCATGAAAAAAGGCAGCAAGGACCGCTATTATCAGACCGAAAAAGCCGATGAAGACAAGCTGGTCCCGGAGGGTATTGTCGGTCGTGTGCCCTACCGCGGAACTCTCGCCGGAACTATTTTTCAACTGATCGGCGGATTAAAGGCCGGGATGGGGTATGTGGGCTGTCGTACACTAGATGAGCTTCGTGAAAAGGCTCGATTCGCCAAAGTCAGCGCTGCCGGTATGCGCGAAAGCCACGTCCATGATGTGATTATTACTAAGGAGGCACCCAACTATTCGTTGGAGTAAAAGCTATCCCCAAAATGCCAATATCGAGGACGAGGAGGAGTAAGAGGACGAATACGATGTTAGGCACCTTCATCTGGATCTTACTCGCCGTCGTCCTCGTTCTCGTTATCTGAAGCGCAATAGTTTTGTTATGGGCTCCTTAAAATGCGATCATGATAGTGGTTTAGCCCTTTCGTCCGCCGGCGAATTTTCGCGGAAAATCGAGCATCGAAAAAATTTTCCATCTGTGGTATATAAAAGGATGTCTTGCCTATTTGCCCTCACAATTGATTCATCTTTATTTAAACTTTAATTTTTCAATCTAAATTCAAATTTGAAACGAGTGATTTATGACCGCAGCCATTCCTGATTTTGTTCATCTGCATGTCCATACCCAGTATAGCCTATTAGACGGTGCCATCCGGATTGATGATCTTTTAAGACGTGCCGCCGAATTTGAAATGAAAGCCGTAACCGTTACCGACCACGGGACGTTGTTCGGGGCGGTGGAATTTTTTGAAAAGGCCACCGCAGCAGGAATAAAACCGATTGTCGGCTGCGAAATCTATGTGGCCCCCAGGACCCGCTTTGATAAGACGCCACTGGACAGTAAAGATCTGTCGCATCTCATTTTGCTGGTCAAAAATGAAAAAGGTTACCGCAACCTGTGCAAACTGGCCACGGCGGCACAGCTTGAGGGCTTTTACTATAAGCCCCGTATTGATAAGCAAATCCTAAAAGACTGCAGCGATGGTTTGATCGGATTGACCGCCTGTCTGCACGGCGAAATTCCACGCCGCATCCAGCAAGGACGCATCGATCAGGCTGAGGAGATGGCTCGCGGGTATTGCGAAATATTTGGTGAGAATAATTTTTATCTGGAAGTGCAAAACAACGGAATCATCGAGCAGGAGCAGGTCAATCAGACGCTTTTAGACATCAGCCAGCGGTTATCGATTCCACTGGTGGCCAGCAATGACTGTCATTACCTGAGTAAAGAAGATGTCCGCGCTCACGATGTACTGCTGTGCATTCAAACGGGCAAAACGATTCAGGATAATGAGCGCCTTAAGTTTCGGACCGATCAGCTTTATT
>JASFTL010000369.1:0-4666 GCA_050053555.1 Desulfobacterales bacterium | reverse complement strand
ACAAAGTTTAACGATTGATATGCGCATTGATTAAAACTGAACACGGTTATTGCGGTTTGAGAAACCCTCTCACCTGAGAAAGGCTTTCCGGAGGTGCTACTAAAAGATGTTCGTTGATGCGTTGTCCGTCCAGGTATTCATTGAGGTGAAATTCGCTGCCGTCAATTTTGCAGATTTTTCCGCCGGCGGCCTCTACAATCACTCGCGCGGCTGCCAGCCCCTGAAAGGATTCATTGGTGACGATCGCTGCATCGGCGCGCCCCTTGGCTACGTAACATATGTGCGCGGTGGCACATCCTAAAGATCGGACCTTGCCGGGAAATGTCGAATGATAATTTTGATGAAATCGCGAGTAGGTTAATAAGAGGCTTTCATCATCAATATGTCCGGCGGCGGAGACGCTGATCTTATCATTGCCCCAAAATGCGTCTTTACTGGCACGCGCGTGAAATAAATCACCGGTAACGGGCATGTAAAATACACCAAATATCGGCCAGAAATTTTCCAGTAAAGCAATGGACATGCCCCAAATGGGCATGCCTCCCTGAAAGTTGGCCACGCCTTCCAGGGGATCAAATATCCAAAGGTATCGTTTTTCCCCATGCGAGTATTTTTCATTTACCTCATCAAAGCTAAACATTTGATGCTCGGGAAATTGTTGGTTTAATCGATCCTGAAACACATCGGTAATTTGATTTTCGGCCTCGGTTACCACGCTTTCGTCAAATTTTACATGTGGCCTGCCTTTGCCGTAATAGGCCATCGCCTTTTCGCCTGTCTGATGGATGACATCCATCGCAAATTCGCTTAGCTTATCAATACCAGGGGCCATAGCACCTCCTCTGCTAAAGTGTTTTGTGTTTCGTGTTTCGTTTTTAGCACGCAAAGCACTAAACACCAAATACTAAATACGAAACACTTGGTTTTTTGTAATCTTTATCACCACCAAAGTGACATCATCTTCGAGCGCACGGTCTCCTATGAATATATTCAGGGCATTAAAACAGGAGGTAAGAACCTCTTTGGCGCTCGCATTAGAATACCGGTGTAAAATTTGATAGATGGGTTCCTTTCCGAACATCTCTCCTCCAGGATTGCGCGCTTCCCAGAGCCCGTCTGATCCCAGCGCAATGATCTGGCCGTTTTTCAAGCCTGTTTTATAAAATTCCTCGTAGCGCCCGTCGGCATCGACACCCAGGGCCATACCTGCACCGCGAAGCTCATCAAAGGTGTCTGTCTCCGGATCATACAAAATGGCGGGGTCATGTCCGGCGCGAACCCAGCAAAGGCTTTTATTTACGCGGTCGATCGACAGATAAAACAGCGTCATAAAACCACCCGATTCGTCGAAATCTCGAGCCATCTGGCGATTGACGTCTGAGACAATTTCTGCATAATTGCCGGGCAGTATCGATCGTTGCCTGAGAAAGGCCCTGCCGGTGGCCATCATCAGGGCAGACGGGATGCCATGACCCGATACATCTCCGATAACCACGCTAAAATTTCCGGAATGCGTTTCTTTGGTTTCCAGAAAATCATAATAGTCACCACCGGTCTCATCACAATAGACGATGGTCGCCGCAATATCCAACCCGTCTACTTTTGGGTTTTTGCGGGGCAAAAGGGTTTGCTGAACTTCCTTGGCCAGATAAAGCGATTGCCGCATATGATCCCGCTCGATCAAACCTTCGGTCATCTCGTTTAAGCCGTCTCCCAGAACACCCAGTTCATCATTTGAAACCACCCGCACTTTTTGCTTGAAATGCCCTTTCCTCACCCGGCGGACCAGCACCATCATGTCGGTAATCGGTTGGATAATCGATTTGCCGGAAAGGACATTCAATCTGGCGCCAACAAATAAAAAAATGACACACAGAACAATTATAAAAATAAGGAACTCCTGACCAAATTCAGCTGCCGAAATGTCGGAGCCTTCCATCTCCCATAAAACAAATGCGAGGGTGCCGACCAGAATAATCATTGGTGCGAGTGTGCCGACGCCATAAAGTACGCGGATTCTTCTTAGAATTGAAAATTTCACTGTTCCCGGTATGTTCGCCAGCTTGCCTTCGGGAAATAAAATTCGAATCAGCCGCCTTCTGCTATAGGCTTCCACCAGATAAAATGAAATGATGGCGGCAATATAACCGACCATGAACCCGCGAAAATGCACAAAAAGGCCGATCCGGAGCGGCGCATCCCTGAACATCATGAAAAATGTGACTAGCAAGGCGGTTATGCAGATCCACATGACAAAGTTGACCAGGCCAATAATCACCGGCAAATTCAATATCCGGCGTCGGGCCGTTTCCTCCAGAGCGGCTTCGATATTCAACCCCTGACGCAGGTGGTTTATCATCTGCGCTATTGGGCGCTGGACGATATATTGGAGCGTAATTCCGATACAAATCACGATGGGATAAAAAGAAAAGATCACCACCCAGCCGCCGGCTAAAAGAAAGGCTTTTTGGATTTTAAAAAATTCAAGCGGGGTGCAAAGATTGAGCAGGACAATGATAAAAAAACCTAAAAGATTTGCAGCGACATTGCGAATATAAATTTCGATGAGATGGATTTTCTGAAAAGAAGAATCCATTTTCGCTTTCAAGCTCAGTGTCCTTTCTGCCGGTGTATCCCATCAGTGAACCATCACTCGCCATATGGAGATGATCGCTGTTCCTGATGGAATGCGTGGTTTTAATTCAGGATAACCGGCACGATCAAAAGGATCAAGAGGAAATAAAATCCTTAGGATAATAGCTACAGGTGTACCTTAATCAGCCATGCCGTTGATGGTAAACAACGGACCGGGATTTTTGCCTTCAGCAAAAGCTTTTAACCGAAACATCAAGTTGCCCCAAGTCGTGTTACACTGAGCATAGATGCCTGCTGTTGAATGCCAGTTTTTGTGTCGGAACCGTAATTTTGATCCGTCTGCTTCATCAGGCTCAAGATCAAATCGGATCTCAGTGTCGATCCATTCGTCAACATCGCCTTCACAGGACCATCTTACCCGTTTGGCCGGTGTCAACTCGTCGATACGCATTCTAAAAATTGTAGAACGATTAAAGAAACCAAAAACCGCAACACTTCCAACTTCAGGCACCGCCTGTGTGTCGGAAGTCCACCAGCTTTGCAAGCCTTCCTGTGTCGTTAATGCCTCATAAACTCTTTGCAGTGGCGCCTGGATGATAATTTCATGACGTATATCAGGCACGGGATCTCTCCTTTTGAGCGTTTTAAATTTTAAAACCCTTCGGGCTTGCCGATCTTACCGCATCTAAAGTGTCAGATGCTGTCCCGCATAGACGATTATATTGGACTTCGCTTTCAGCTTCCGACTTCGCTCTTCAAGCTAGGACGGGACACGTCGATCCAACAAGGCGGAACAACATCTTCCTTGTAGCTGCGGCAACCTCGACAATCGCTCAACTGGGGTTTCAGTAACATCCCTTTTCCATTTCTAAAAGGGTTATTTGCCTAGCGTTTCGGATTTTAGCTACCCTAAACCTTAGGCACTTCGATTGACTTGTCAAACATCGGATCTTTGCTTGACACGCCGCTATGAATACCTTAGAATCCAGCGAAATTTTTCATTTATTTACGGTAAGTTATAAAGGAGGAAATCTTATGGAGGCCAAGGTTCCAACCCGCGAAGAGGCTCTCGCCCTACTGAAACAATACAACAAAAACGAAAGCCTGATCAAACACGCCCTGGCAGTGGAAGGGGTCATGCGCTACATGGCCCGCAAACGGGGTGAAGACGAAGAAAAATGGGGCGTTATCGGTCTGATTCATGACCTGGATTATGAGCAGTTTCCGGATCAGCACTGCAAAAAAACCGAAGAAATTCTACGCGAAAATGAGTGGCCCGAGGAGTACATCCGTGCAGTGGTCAGCCATGGCTGGGGAATTTGTACCGATGTCAAGCCGGAATCTGAAATGGAAAAAGTACTGTATGCCATCGATGAACTCACCGGACTGGTGGTCACTTCCGCCTTGGTGCGGCCGTCTAAAAGCGTAATGGATATGAAGGCCAAATCGGTTAAAAAGAAGTGGAAGCAAAAGCAATTCGCAGCCGGGGTGGATCGTTCCATCATTGAAAAAGGCGCCGAAATGTTGGATGTTGAGCTTTCCGAACTGATCTCCGACACCATCATGGGCATGCGCGATGTGGCCGAAGAGATCGGTCTGAAAGGAAACGTGGAATAAAATTCACCGCAGAGACACAGAGAGCACAGAGAGAAAGTTTCTTTGCCTTGTCGCTGAGACGCCGACAAGGCAAAACAGCTCAACCCTGCGGGTTATAAATAAAATTTATTCTCAAAATTATTAATCCTGCCACTCACGTTGCTAAAATACCGGTTAACCGATGTGGTCTGTAATCTGCATGATACTTGCCGGAGGCAGATTGTTTTTTGCTTTCCGTAGGCCGACCCTAAATTGATAAATACAGATCGATCATCCCGACTATTAAGGCGGGGCCTCTCAACGGAAAGCAAAATAAAAAATAAACTCTGCGAACTCTGTGTCTCTGCGGTGAGTTAAATTCAATCACCCATTCGGCCTCAGCTGGCCACGATACAGCGAAAAGAAAATCCCACAAATGCAAAGCCCGGAAGAGACCATAAACATCGCCATGATGCTTTTCATCAGCATGGGATAA
>JASFTL010000368.1:0-4695 GCA_050053555.1 Desulfobacterales bacterium | reverse complement strand
TTTTTTGGTTGAGGCTATTTTTTCAATCATCAATTGATTTATCCACTGATATGTCAATAAGATCCGGGGCGATATCTAAGGCATTATCTAGTCGATTATTTTTTGCTTTGCAAACAAGCCGACAAGTTTAGTTAGAGATGATCATGGCAAGTTTATAAGATCATGGTAATGAATGCTAATGTTATGTTTTCAGTTTTCTTCTGTCCCTAAAGGAACCTGGTATGGACCATTTATCCCATGAAATTCATGCATATGAAAAAGCGCTTTCTGCAGAACAATTATGGTCTCAGCGAAGAAGATCGCTCAACTATCATAGTCGCTGAAATTTGCTATAAGCGCCGCCAACCGAAAAACCTTCAGATCATCTTAGTCTCTATCGAAAATTGTATATTAGTCATACGCAACCTACACTTTGGCCGAATTGTGGATAGCGGCTATTATGTTGCGAGCCCACCTATCTACCTGATGTCATTGTATTATTTTTCACTTTTCCTGCAAATTCAATATTTCAATTAATTACAGCAACATAATAGTATTTTAAGTCTTTTTGCTGATCAGTGAGTTAACATAATTTTTTTGGCATAAACCCACCTCAAGTTATTTGGCCGGTGGTCAGCGATGTCCGCTCAAAGATCGTCCAGCCAGGCCATGATATCATCTTTGTTTTGCCAATCGATCAGTTCCTCTATTTCCGGATTTTCCGTCACATTAGATTGAACATGCTGGATAAACTGTTGTTGGATTTTTTTTCTTTTCGTCAAGTCCAGCTGCAAATAGACCATGGCGGATTGAATATCTTCATGTCCCAGTTTATTTCGGATATCGGAGACCGGGTGGCCGTCAGTGAGCATTTTAATCGCACAGGAATGGCGGAAGCTGTGAACCGGGTTGATGTCCTTTAGCCGTTTGGGCGGCAATGCCAACTGCAGATACTTTTTGCACAGCCGGTAGATACCGTGACGGGTGAACTGTCTGCTGCGTTGATTGATAAAGAGCCGATGCTGATAGGCAGGTTTGGGTTTGACACGGTATTTGGCGATATAGAGGCTAAGCAGCCTTACGGTTTTAGACTCCAGTTCAATTTGCCTGAAGCGGTTGCCTTTGCCCAGGATCGCCAGGGTTTGATTGTGGACATTAAAATAGTCCAGATTCAGGGTGGCGATTTCAGTGGCGCGGGCGCCGGAGTCATACAGCAGCTGTAAAAGACAGTAGTCACGAACGCCCAGGGCATTATTGAGATCCACGGTCTGTAAGATCCGATCGATTTCATAAGGATATAAAAAGCCGATTAGCTGCCGCTGGGATCGTTTTTGCGGGATGCTGAGGATTTTATCGGCCAGGTGTCTTTGCTCCGGATGCATGAAGCGGATCATCTTGGCCAGTGATTTGAGGGCCGCCAGACGGCTGTTGCGGGTTTTAGCGGAGTTTTGGCGCTGTTTTTCCAGACTGTCTAAAAAGTCTAAGATGACTTCAACACTGAGATGCGCAATTTGAAGCGAGGAGATTTTGATGCCGTGATAGTTGGCGGCATAGGGTAAAAACAGTTTAAAAGTATCCCGATAGGCTTTGATCGTATGAGGGCTAAGCGCTTTGATGTGCGGCAGATACTTATTGAAGAACTGATGGATGGCGGCAGACAGTCTCATATGACATCCAGTTGGGATTTGGCAAATTCGATCAGCCCGCTGCGATCGGCGGCATGGTTTACTTTCAGATAGGCGCCGGTGTACTGATATTTGCGGTGACCCATGTAAGCGGCCAGTACCGGCAGGGCATGCTGGGGATTTTGACCGCGGGTTTTGATTTGAGTTAGCGTGTTGATGGCAAAAGAATGTCTCAGGCTGTGAGGCACGGGTTTGCCGAAGGTCATATCGCCGATGATCTGCCGCTTTTGGCGGATGCCGATGGCCTCAACGGCCCGATCAAAGACACAGCGCACCTGGTTTTCATGCAGGCCCTGTTGTTTTTTGCGGGCCAACAGATACGGGTTTTGATCATCGCCACCGAAGACTTCCCGTAATTTGAGGTAATCATCGAGCTCTTTTTGTACTGCCTTGGGAAGCGGGATGAGTCGATCCTTTCTGAACTTGGTTTTTTCAATGTAAAGCGTACCCTCATCGGGCCGGTAGTGTTCTGGCTTCAAGCGCAGCGGCTCGTTGATGCGCATGCCGCAGCGCGCCATCAGTAAAATAGACAGATACAAGGCCACATCGAAGAGAAAATAGCGCGGGTGGTGCCGGATGCTCCGGCACACGGCCTGAAGCAATCGATCAATCTGGGGCATCGTAAAAATGAAGGGCACAAAGTAGCGCTGTGCGCGGGCGGCGATATCCTCCAGGGGGTTTTGGCTATAAAGGCCCCGGCGCACTAAAAAGGCAAACAGCGCGCGCAGACCCGACAAGACTCGATTGACCGTATTGGGATCTTCATGGATGGTTGCCCTGAGTTTAAGGAAAAAGGCCGGGGTCAATTGGCTTTGATTGTCGGCATGTTTTTGCAAATAACGGTCAAAATCCAGCAGCACGGAGCGGATCGCATCCGGCGCATATCCCAGCTGTTTACGATAGGCGGCAAACTGGTTTAATTGGGGGGCCATAAAGCTTTCAAAGGCTTTATTCATCAAAGAGCACCTTTCGCATCAGTTTGATGTGCACGTGAAGATAAACTTTGGTGGACTCAATTTTGTCATGTCCGAGCATCTCTTTGATCTGATAGATACTCGCTCCGCTTTCCAAAAGATTTTGCGCATAGGTGTGACGCAGCCAGTAAGCGGTGCCATTGATCCCGGCAGCTCGGATGGCCGCCGTCATGTAATAGGCAACGGCTCCGGCACACAATGGTCCGTGGGGACTTTGATGGCTTAAAAAAAGTATGCGGCACTTGCTTTTGGGTCGGGCGCCGATCATGTAGGCACTGACGGCTTTCAGCACTGCCGGCGGTATCGGCAGTACAATGGGATTGTCGTTTTTCCTTCTTCTAACGGTCAACTCGGCCCTGGTAAAACAGATATCATCTAAGCTGATGCTGTGGATCTCAACTGGACGCAAGCCTAAAAAGTAAGCCAGGTGCACCATGGCATAGGTGCGCATGGCGGTGGGTGAAGACAGACTTAAACCGGCAAAGAGTTTTTCAACTTCGGCCGGGCGTAAAAACTTCGGTGGTTTGCTCCGGGCATATACTCTTCTGCCTACCACCAGCGGCGCCAGATTACGGCCGTTTTTGTGCTGATACAGATACCTTAGAAAGCCTTTGAGATAGCCGCGGTAAAGCCGACAGGTGGCCGGCGCAAAGCCCACTAAAAACTGGGCCAAAAAGTCATCGACCTGTTCAATTTTCACGGTGCCAGGATCAATATCAGCGGCTTTCAAGTACCGACAAAAAGCCACCAGCACCCGGCGCATCTGCTTGACGGTGGACTCAGTGACCTGTCCGCTTTTTAGTCGATAGGCCAGATATTGCTCATAGACCGGCGGCAGCGGCACAAAGTGTTTTTCGATGGGGCGTTTGATTTTTTGGTGAATAAACAAATACCAGGAAAGTGCTCTGAGTGCCCGGCCGTAGCTTTTGCCCACCTGTTTTTTAAACGCGCTGAGCACATCGAGGCTAAAAATCTGATCCCAGCTTAAGCGGCCGTGTTGCACAAATGCGATCAGGTGCTCCAGTTCGCGTTGGTGATCGTCGCAGGTCGTGTCCGGGTAGCCCTGGTCTTTCATCCACTGCAGATACGCATCGATGGCCTGCTGCAGGCAACGTCTCAATGACAGGCTGATGTTGGACAAGCCGTGGTCTCGACACCAGCTTTGCAACCACTGCTCGCCTTGAGAAGATCGGGTCTCACGCATGATCGACTCCTTTGATGTTGGCATCATCTATACACCGGCTCATTGACGAAAGTCGATCGTCTCTTAAAAACCTCAATGCCTATAGTTGGTTTAAATCATTTGTTTTTACAAAAGCTTACGTGCTTATCGCCTCTTAAAATTGTTTTTGCCATAGTCCGTCAAAATGGTCTGTGATTACAGCAGCTTGAATGCGTATCACCTCTTAAAAACACCGGAGGGGGTAGTTGGCCGCTGACGGGTCCCTTGACCATGGATTGCTGATCAATCAGATGCCGGCAGCGACCCATGAGCAGCTGACTCAGATACTCGATGATGATCAGATGCTCAGAACCGATGCGCCCTTGAACATAACCCAGCGGCAGTCCCGTCTTAAGACGGCTTTGAGGTGGGCGGGTTGCCTCATGCTTTTTATCCAGATAGTTGGCCTTGAAGTAATCGACATTGGCACGGTTCCATTGCGCACACTTTCGACGATGCCATTGCCGCTGACATTGCCGATCTCCACAGGTCTTCTGCTGATCCTTGAGCCGTGGGTGAGGAATAAACCAGCGTTTGCATACCCGGCACGGACGTTTGCGAGTGGGACTCCTGCTCATCGCTTTCTCTCCTGTTAAAGGATTTGAGAAAACGATCTTATGAACAATCTCCCGAATCGGACAGCTTAAATGGTGGGCGGCATATTCATGAAAAATTCATGGAAAGAACAACTAGAAGAATTAGATGGATTTTCTATACGTCTTTAGAGAATAAAAAAAAGAATAATATAAAGGCAACGGAATCTCCGCAGCATAATTAAACTGACAACATAACGGCTATGAACCTGAAATTGATCAAATTTTTCTATTTCATTTGC
>JASFTL010000367.1:0-4703 GCA_050053555.1 Desulfobacterales bacterium | reverse complement strand
TGACCAACCCGCACTGCGGACAGATCTTGGCACGCTCGTCGGTTTTATCCTCTGTGAAGTGTCCGCAACCGCCGCAGTATTGATGCGTCCGACTCCAATCCACCAGCTGATTCGCACGTCCGGCGATCCAAATCAGATCCGCTTCCATCGAACCAAAAAGGGCGCGCAATTCTTTAAATTTTAAATTATCAGCAGCCAGCTGACGATCGGCTAACTCGGCGGCATAGCAAGGGCGGCTGTCCAGGCTGCCGAGATACTGAAAGCGGTCGGGGGTAATATTGTTTTCTGAAAGATCGGATGTCTCTGGGACCGTAATGGTATCGTTCGTAATTTTAGTCAACAGCTTGCCTTTGTTAAAAATGAACCAAAGGGCAGATGCTTTTTCGCCGGATGCGGGTTTGAATTCCGGTATAAATTGCATTTGAGTATCCTAATGTTGGGTGTCGTTCGAGATTTTTTCAATATTTTATGCGGACAAAAAAATAGGCAGTTTGGCAGATTGATTCCGCGCTAGATGCACCACCGGCACATAAAGGTTATTTTGAAGCCCGTTTTTCGGCCAGAGCCCGAAATCGCCTGGCCTCCTCCTCATTGCCCTGGGCGGTGTAAATTCGGCTGACCTTTTCAAAGTAATCGGATGCCTTGGCCGGAATCTCCTGAGCCAGAGAAAGATACAGTTCCAGAATCTCGGTATTATACAAACCGGAGTCAAAACAAAGATCAGCGTACCTTTGTTTTACAAGCGGGTCCAGGCGCGAGTGGCAGCTTCTGCACTGCTCCATAATTTCCCGGTAGATATTGCGGGCGTTGGCCAGCTCGTTCATGGCCTCGTGGGTTTTCGCCAGCGCCCGGGCAACGATCTCGTTCCAACCATAGGTTTCCAGAAAATTTCGATAAAACTCCTTTGCAGCGGCAAAGTTTCCGGCGTGATAACGAGTTTCCCCTTTTAAGAGGTAAACGGCAACAGATTCTGCCAGCTCCTCGGGAACCGAGGCAAGAAGCGCTTCCGCCTGATCGAATGCCTTTCTTTCCCAGAAAATTTCACATAAAAGCTGGTAGCCCGGCAAAGCCTGCGGTCGGCTCACAATAAAGGCTTCCAGCAATTGCTGCGCTGCAGAATGTTTGCCCAGATTCAGATAGGCGGTGGCAAGCTCTAGCGCAATATAGCTGTCGGCCGAAGGGTTTTCTTCCATGGCTCGGGATAAATAATCGGCCGCTGTGTCAAAATCACCCCGATTTAATGCCATATAACCGTTTTTGAAATGATGACCGTAGCTTAAATAGTCTTTTTGAATGTCTTTAGGTAAGGTGCCGCACAAGGCTCTGAAATATTCGTCGTCCTGCTCCGGGAATTCCGGTTCTTCAGTTTCAGGCGTCTTATAATCTACATCCGGCAGTTCATCCTTGAGGGTCTTGTCCAGCTGAAAATCGAGCTCTTTGAGCTTAATTTCCAGGTCCTTTTTGAGCATGGCATCGTCGGTAAGCTCTTGAGCCAAGACGTATAATTCGCGGGCATCATCATAAAAGCCGGACTCCATCAGGTCATCGGCGTTCTGTTTGTGGCCAAGCGCCAGTGCTTCTTTCGTCTTAAAAATTTTTTCCTGAAGCCGCGTTTTTAACTCACCGTTCTGCGGTGCTGTTTTTTCCAGCTTGTCCAATGCCCGCTCGTATTCGACCTTGGCTTTGCCCCACAAATCGACCGAAAATAGCTCATCGCCCGTTTGCTCATGCTCCTCGGGGTTCTTGCCTGAAAAAAGCTTTAAAATAGACATTGCATTTCTCCTGCGGCTACTCCAGTGCTGAATCTCATGAGAATCAATCACATTAGCCGGAGGTTTTAGCGTCACGGATCGTATTGCACCATAAAACTATGATTATATTTTTTTAATCTAGGATGGTTAAACGCATCCATTGTATACCTAGTAAATAAAACTAGCCTAAATTTTAACACTAGAAGTGCGGAAAACGGCAAATGAAAAGGCATCTGCTAGGAGATGCCTCATTAATGAACCATTATCATGCTAGGATACTGAAAATTTATAAAATAATTGGTTATCTCCCAGGTACGATAATCCGTGAGTCCGGCTTTGTAATCTTGGTCTTTTCTTGTTCCTGATATTTCTTTGCTTCTTCAGCCAACCTTTCCATCGACGCTTGCATGGCATCCGGAAATTTTTTAATCGCCTGCTGCAGTTCTTTGGCCTGGATAACCGCCTGAATCGGCAATGGTCCATTCGGGGTCATCAGGCTTGTTTGCCCCACAAAAACCGATTTTCTGGTTTTATCCACCGATCCATCAGGCTTAACGGGTGTCATCCGTTTGATAATTCCCACTTTAAGATCGGTAAATGCTTCTTCCTTAAACAAACTGCTTTTGTCTATCTTTAATTCTGTCGGCTGGTTTTGTTCATCTGCCATAAGATGAGTCTCCTTAAACGATGTATGTTTGCCAAATAGTTCAGTCGTTTAATCACATAATAGATTTGATAGGTCAAAGATAAAGGCCAATTAAACGAATTCAACCCGTATAATAGATTGAGTGCCGCAACGTAACAGATAAAACGGGTTAAGGCAACTCATTTGGATTTTGGCGGATTTATCACGTTTTCCGATGCTTTTCGGCGGGTTGTCAAGACGACTGTTGTTTTGCCGGGTCATTTCTTTTGGGCGGCGGTTTTACATATATCTACAATTTTCTAAAACCTTGCCAAAAAAGGGTAGAAGGCTTAGGTTATGCGTAAGCATTTTTGTATGAATTTCTACAAACTAAATCAGGAGTCGAGGATTTTTCACCCGAAATCTTTTTTGCGACAACCCGATACCCATGCAGCCCCGCAAGGGGTATCCGCCCGCAGCCGGTCCCAACAAATTATTCCCAGGCTTTGGCAACGCCCCCAGAATGTTTAGTTTGCCCCATAAAAGGCAGCGAAGATAATCGCTGCTGTGGCAATCGGTCCTCTGGGGCTGTGTCGGGGTGGATCTCAGCGGATTTGCTGCCTTTTTCTGGGTTTAAAGAAGCATTGTTGCGGACCGCATGCGGGCGGATACCCCTTGCGGATCGGAGCCCAAAGGGGGTTTATCGAGGATGGAGCATAGAAATCATCCCCGACCCTTATTTAAATCAAACATGTATGAGAGATAGGAGATGATTCTGAATACACATCCAAAAATGACGCGGCGGGAGTTCGTGGCGGCGGCTGGCGGGACGATGGTCAGTATCGGCCTGCCGGGTATATTTGTCAAACTGCTGGATTCCCAAAACCGAGCTCTGGCTGCCGAGTTCCGGGCCGATGGGCGGCCCCGGATTCCTCCGGGCCAGCATGCGGTTCGGGCCATCGTCCCGATGGGCGGTATTGAGGGGCCCGGAGATATTGCGGGCTGGAAGCTGCAAGTCAGCGGCGAAGTGGATAATCCGCTGAGTCTAAATTTTAAAGACCTGATGAAACTCACCCAGATCAACCTGACCTGTGATGTCCATTGTGTAACCGGCTGGACCCTGCTGGATTCGAAATGGCGCGGTGTTCGAGTGGCTGCGATCATGGATCTGGCCAAAGTCAAAAATAGCGCCCGGTTTGTCATTTTTGAAGCCCATGCCGACTATACGACTAACATCCCCATCAGTGAAGCCGGCAAGCAAAACGTGATCCTGGCGCATCAATTTTTTGGAAACAAGCTGCCCCGCGCTCACGGCGCACCCGTCCGCGCGCTGGTGCCGGATCGCTATTTTTATAAAAGCGCCAAATGGCTGAAGGGGATTCGATTCTCAGCGGTCGATGAGCCCGGGTACTATGAAAGTGGTGGTTGGAGTAATACGGCTGATCCCTGGAAAGAAGAACGCTTCGAGTAGAACCGGCTTTAAAAAAGCATATTTGGCATGAGAGCTGTGTTGCTCGTCATCAAAGTTCGCGTACGTATGACCTGTACGCTGCTCTCCATATCCTCCTCGCGCCTTTTTCAGTTCCGGTTTTTCCTTGCATGATGCGATGGTATGAATTAATTCATACCTAAAGTGAGCGTTTCAATTATTAACTGGAATTGTTTTGTCTTAGAGGTGATGGCTTATGTGCGGCCGATTTGTGGGATACCGCAATCTGGATGAACTCAAGAAAATCTTTCCCATTGACAGATCCGGCTGTGAGGTTACGGCCAATTACAATGTTGCCCCTTCGCAGGAGATTCTGGCGATTTTCAAACAGCAGGGGGAAAACTGGCTGGATAAATTCCACTGGGGGCTGGTGCCTTTTTGGGCAAAGGACACCTCCATTGGAAACCGCATGATCAATGCCCGCTCGGAAACCGTGGCCGAAAAGCCTTCCTTTAAAAATGCCTTTAAAAAGCGCAGGTGCCTGATCATTGCCGATGGCTTTTACGAATGGAAAGGGCCCAAAGGCCAAAAACAGCCCATTTTCATCACATTGCCTGATAAGAAACCTTTCGCGTTTGCCGGGCTATGGGAAACCTGGGGCAAAAAAGATCAGGAACCCCTTTATAAGTCCTGTACCATCATTACGACCAAAGCCTGTGAAGCCATACGTGATATCCACCATCGCATGCCGGTCATCTTCAAACCCGACGCGTATGAATTCTGGCTGAATCCGGATAACCAGGATGTCGCTGCATTAAGTAATATTCTGGAAACGGCCCTGCTGACCGATCTGGCCAGCTACCCGGTATCCAAACAGGTCAACTCCACACGCAACAAC
>JASFTL010000366.1:0-4711 GCA_050053555.1 Desulfobacterales bacterium | reverse complement strand
AAAAGGTATCGTCCGGGACCGACCGTTTCGGCTGCAAGCTGTTTTTAGATTTTGCGGCGTAATAAACTTTTGCGGCAATCAATGGATTGACGATGGGGTGCCGGGTTTGATTGACGATTTCAAGATAAATTCGAATACCGCGTGTTTTGATGGGATCCAGGACCGTCGCCGGCAAATTTCGGCCCAGCTCAAATCCGCTCTGCAAAACAACGTAGTGCTCGTTTAAATACATGGAACATGTCGTCACCGCACCTTTGCCGGGAGCGATATTGACGGATGGTACTGATTTTCGAACCTGATACCGGCTCAGGAGCTCCCTGCCGTCTTCCTGGAGCAAAATTCGCCCCAGGGCTTCCCTGTCCAGAGGCTCTTTCATTTCACAGATAACCTTGTGGGGGGCAATGAAAATACTTCCATCGGCGGATATCGTGGTGGAGGCCGGCAATTTGAGTTCCGAACGCTCGATGGCTGCCAGTACCTCATCAGATGTTAAAAGCGCGTCCGGGTCGCAGAAAACCAATCGTCCGACCGGCAATCCCAGTGTGATAAATTCACGCAGCTCATTGAGGCCGGGATAACCGGGGATCACCGGTGATGCAACCAGCGTCAGCGTCACGCTGTCCCCCTCCAATGCATCCGCTGAAGGCGGTTCACATTTTATCTGAACACCGAGGCGGGCAATGCGCGAGCGTTCGCTGAAAACAATGTGTTCGGCCTGGTTTTTAAGATGCTCGACAAGCTGATCGTTCAGTCCGAATGTGGTTTGAAAAGTGATTGTGCGGGAATTTGCATTCACCACCTTGGTAATAACCCCGTCATCGGACTGCAGCAACCCACGATAGATTATATTATCCCGTTCTTCTTTCGCCATGTTTCATTCCTCAGCAATTCGATTCTCCTGATCGTGCCGCGAGCCATCGGCTGCGACATCGGCCGGGTGACAGCACCAACTTCACTTCCCGGCATTTTTGATTCTATATCCTAAGAGACACCCGTTCCCTTTCCAATATATGTTTTTCGAATGATCCAATTTTCACTATTTTGGAAAAATGGGGGAGAAGCGTGCTATTGGGTAAAGATTTGAAGCTGGAGTTAATCGGAGCTGCCAGGAAGCCGTTGCCATAATATCTTTATACATTTTTAAATAGAATTAATCTACTTAAATCTATCTTTTATATAAACTATCATTGTTATATTGAAATGGCAGCTAAGGCCCGCGCAAGAATGAAGAAAGTAATCGCACGAAGCCTACTTTTTTGCAATGCAGGATACTCACAGCCGCGGTGCGGTAGCCCATTTCACAATTTAAGGACAGCTGTGATTAAAGGGTGGGGTTTTCGGTTAAAATATTCTCGATGATCTTAATTAGCGAGTTATCTGTAATAAATTCATCTTTGAATTTCGTCAGCTTTATTTCCTTTAGCATCATCGTATCCAGGACCCACCCAAATCCCAGTTGCTCAAAAAAAATAATCGTCTCCTTACCCATTCCCAAAATCAACCTCCGTTTCAAAACTATCTGATATCCATGTAATTTATATATCGTCACTTTATCCGAATATCTTTAGCAATTGTTGAAAAATATTTCTGCCAACCCGTGCAGCACAAATAATCGGCCGCCCATACGATTTGGGCTGCTGGATCCTGCCGGCTGGTTTTTAATTGACATAGAAACACCCTTTACTTATGATCCGCTCAGTGTAGAGCGTCACATTAGCGTGCTTTTAGGGGAGAGATGTTACCAAAATGATCATTTCTCAGGAAATCCCATCATCGGAATGGAGCACACGTGCATCCCCTGATGGACTGTTTGTGTGTGACCTCGACGGAACATTGTTGCGTTCGGACCGCAGCTTTTCCAGTGCCGATTTGAAGGCTTTAAAACAGCTCAATGAGCTTGGCATCGTCCGGGTGGTCGCCACCGGCCGTTCGATATATTCCTTAGAGACCGTCTCTATTTCAGAGCTTCCGGTGGATTTCATCATCTTTTCCAGCGGTGCCGGTATTGTCCAACATCCCGACGGCCATATTATCAGAGCGGTGAGCCTTGAAGCCCATGAGGTCAGCCATGCCATTGCAATCCTGCAGGCGGATAACCTTGATTTTATGGTTCAACGTCCCATACCCGACAACCATGTATTTGGTTATTTCGAGTCAACGTCTGCCAATGAAGATTTTAAAAGACGCATCGATCTTTACAGCGAGTTTGCATTCCCTTTGGAAGAGGTCTCCGACGGCTTCGGCCCGGCGACGCAACTGCTGGCCATTCTTCCACCCGGAGACAGCCAGCCGGTTTTAGATAATGTAAGAAAAAAGCTGCCCGATTATAATATCATTCAGACGACCTCACCTCTGGACGGACAATCCGTCTGGATTGAAGTTTTCCCGGCAAATGTTTCAAAAAGTCTTACCGTGGCCTGGTTGAGCGCCGAATTTGAGCTCGATTCGGCGCAAACCCTTTCAATTGGCAACGACTATAATGATCTGGATTTGCTGGAATGGACTGCAAGCAGCTTTGTTGTGGAAAATGCGCCGGATGACTTAAAAGATCGTTTCCCTGTGGTTGCCTCTCATAACGAAAACGGTGTGGCAGAGGCTGTTCAGCGATGGTTATCCTCCACACCCTTAAAAGATTTCAAATAATACCTGTTGTTTAGCCGAGTTTATTTACTGTACTCAGGCATCAAATTTTGGGTAATAAGGGTTTCAGGTGTCAGTGTTCAGGTGTCAGCGCTGACAACCATGACATTGATCGACTGTCTTTTTTCATCTGACACCCGAAACCTATATTTGAAACATGATTCCCTGCGCCAGGGGCATCTCACCGGACCAGTTAACGGTGCAGGTTTGTCGCCGCATGTAAGCCTTCCAGGCATCTGAACCGGATTCCCGTCCGCCGCCTGTTTCTTTTTCACCACCGAAGGCCCCACCGATTTCAGCACCGGATGTTCCCACATTGACACTGGCAATGCCGCAGTCGCTTCCGCTGTGACTCAAAAAAATTTCCGCCTCCTGCAAATTGGTCGTAAAAATGGAAGAAGAAAGGCCCTGGGGCACCGCATTTTGATAGTCAATCGCCTCTTGTATGGTTTTATATTTAATCAAATATAAAATCGGTGCAAAGGTTTCTTCCTGAACAATTGAGAAATCAGCTCTGGCTTCGCAAATGCAGGGTCTCACATAGGTTCCGGAGCCGAATCCGTCGCCGGTAAGCACATCCCCGCCGTAAATAATTTTACCGCCTTCGTGGGCGAGCTGCTTCAAAGCGGATTGCATATTTTCAATCGCCTGGCGGTCAATCAGCGGCCCCATAAGAATGCCCTCTTCCAGGGGATTTCCAATGGGGATCTGTTGATAAGCCTTTTTTAGGGCCTCGGCAAAGGATTCAAAAATATCCTCATGCACGATGACCCGGCGGGTGGATGTGCAACGTTGGCCTGCCGTACCGACCGCACCGAAGACAACCGCCTTTATTGCCAGCTCCAAATCGGCGTTGGATGTTACGATAACAGCGTTATTGCCGCCTAACTCGAGGATTGTTTTTCCGAAACGCGAGGCGACCATTTGCCCCACGTGACGCCCCATGGCCACACTGCCGGTTGCAGATATCAGTGGAATCCGCTTATCTTTGATAAGGGCTTCACCGATCTCATGGCGACTGCCGATGACCAGATTGCAAATGCCGTCGGGAAGTTCATTTTCCCGCAGCACCCGCCACACAATATTCATGGTCGCAATAGCCGATAGGGGCACCTTGGAGGAAGGCTTCCAGATCACGGTGTCTCCGGCTATCAGGGCCAGCATGGCGTTCCACGACCATACCGCCACCGGAAAATTAAAACTGGTAATCACCCCGACTGGTCCCAGCGGATGCCACTGTTCATACATGCGATGGCCCGGACGCTCGCTGTGCATGCTCAAGCCGTAAAGCATACGGGATTGGCCGACCGCAAAATCGGCAATGTCGATCATTTCCTGAACCTCACCCTGCCCTTCGACCCGAATTTTTCCGGTTTCGAGCGTCACCAACGCCCCCAGTTCGGTTTTGTATTGACGCAGCTCATTTCCAATCTGGCGGACGATTTCGCCTCTTTTAGGAGCAGGAACCCGGCGCCAGTGTTCAAACGCCTCAGCAGCCCGCTGAACGATGTCTTCATAATCCTGGCCGGCGGCGCATCGGACGGTGCCAATAGACTGCCCGTCAATGGGAGAGACCGCCACCAATTTATCGCCATGACATTTATGCCAGGAACCCGTGCCGGCCCCGGACAATTCACCGCTTAAATTCAGTTTTTCCAGTATTGACCTCATCAACGCCATCTCTTTTTATGAAAAATATGCCTCCCCCCACCTGCCGGGGAGGCACGCTTTTAATGTATATAGTGGTTGTCAAAAAAACGTTCCGGTTGCGGGACGTTTTTTCGCGACAACACTTATGCCGCCATCCTTTTTTCGGAACATTATTATGACAAGCGGTATAAATGGTTCTAGAACCGGTTCTATCAATTAAGTCGCAAGTGCATTAATTAAATTGCATGTTTAAACTTAAGCTTTGATCGCTAGTTAAAAGTAGGTATAAATACATTCGGTTTCAAGCCCACGGGTTTTTAAAAGAAAAGAGAAAGTGCGGAATAGAGGAATGGAATCCTTAAGCTTTAATGCATATGTTCATTTTAGCGACCAATAAATGAGGATGATGTTGCCATCTTCT
>JASFTL010000365.1:0-4726 GCA_050053555.1 Desulfobacterales bacterium | reverse complement strand
GCATCAATAACCTTGGGATTGTTTTGAATCTCTTCCGGTGTGCCTTCCGCAATCACTTCTCCAAAATCCAGGGTCTGGATTCTTTCGCATAGCTCCATGACCACTTTCATGCGGTGTTCAATGAGGAAAATGGCCAATTCAAATTGTTCTTTGATTTTGCGTATGATTTCCATCATCTGAACCAGCTCTTCAGGATTCATACCGGCGGTGGGTTCGTCTAAAAACAGCACCTTGGGCTCCATGGCCAGGGCCCGGGCCATTTCGACCCGCCGCTGAGCACCATAAGGCAAATTCGGCACCCACTGATCCGCAAATCGCTCGACCCCAAACATTTTTAAAAGACCGCGGGCTTGCGCTTCGCTCTCGGCCTCCTCGCGGTTTCGACGGGGAGTTCCAAAAAAAGCGCCTATAAGTCCATAGCCGATTTTGGAATAACGGGCCATCTTGACATGTTCGAGGACGGTCATATGCCGCCACAGAAGCATGTTTTGAAATGTCCTCCCGATTCCCATTGCTGCAATTTTATGCGGTGAGCGGCCGTTCAGCCTGTTATCTTCTAGAAAGATACTACCCTCGGTGGGATTATACATTCCGGTGATAAGGTTGAAAATCGTTGTTTTACCCGCTCCGTTGGGGCCGATAAGCCCGCGAACCTGGCCCGGTTCGATTTCAATGTCATAATTGTGCACCGCCCGCAGGCCACCAAAAAAGTGAGTCATGTTTTCAACCCTTAGTAATGCCATGTGACACCTCTTTATAGAACCTTAAAAATGCGTCTAAGTGTCCAGGGCTGTGTTGCCCCGCGAATTGCAATACTCACATACTTACGTGTACGCTCCGTTTTCAATTCGCGGGACGCCTTGCCCTGAACCCTAATCCCCTATTTTTAAGATAGGTTCAAATTATCCCCATTGGGTTAAACCCAATTGGGCGGTTCAATTTTTGGGCTGAACCAGCTGCCTGACATCAAACTCCTTGAAGGCAATCAAACCCGTTGGTCTGAAAATCATCACCAGTATCAGGAGCAACGGGATGATAATCCATTTAAAAATTTCCAGCGGCCGCAAGGCCTCTCCCAGCAAACTGATACTGGTGGCGCCCACAATAGCGCCATAAACGGAGTTCAAACCTCCAAAATAAACCATAGCCAAGACTTCGGCCAGCTTTTGGATACCAAATGTACTGGGATTGACATATCGAAGCACGTGCGCAAACAATCCGCCGGCCACTCCGGCCCAGAAAGCAGCAAATAGAAAAGCGGTGATCTTCGTTCGCCGGGTGTTAACCGTCATGGCATCCGCCGCCATCTCATTGTCTCGCACCGCGTTGAGCGCCTTGCCCAGCGTCGAGCGCACAAAATTATTAATCACCCATATGCAGATCACTGTAATCAGAAAAACGGTCGGCAGATTCGCCCAGTCCGGCTGGCTGCCCAATCCGCGGGGTCCTCCGACGACTTCAAGATTTTCAATTAAACTTTTAACGATAAACATAAAGGCCAGAGAGATGATCGCCAGATAATCTCCCCGGGTTCGAAATGAGGGTATGGCCACTGCCAGCGCTCCGATGGAGGCCACCAAACCGCCAAGGAACAAAGCGATCGGGAAAAAGAAAGGTCCGATCGCCGGTGGAAGAACAGCGGCACCAAAGAGTTTGTCATTCACGAAAAGAGAAACTGTAAAAGCCGAAGACGCATAGGCGCCAAGGGCAATAAACCCGGGATGCGAACACGAAAATTCACCCATGTAACCGTTGATCACGTTTACACTCAGGGTCACCATCACCGCAATTAAGGTCAGTTTAACCACCAGATCGCGATAGTCGCTCAATCCGGACCACAGGTGCAAAGCCAGATAGAGCAACAGGATGTGAATCAATATTGAAAAAACGGTGGAAAAGTCGGCGAGTTTTGCGGCAAGTTTGTTTAAGGCCGCCGAGCCAAACCGGGCGATCAGTCCGATCGGCAACAAATAAATCAGCAAAAGATATAAAGACGCACTGGGAATCAGCAAAGGCTTTTTGAGCATAATGACGAAGCCAAATAAGACGGGTGCCTTGGGCAACCACAGGCCGCGTGCTAAAGGCGTGCCGATCGCCATTTCCAAAACCACTCCAACCAGAGCCCCGATAAGCCAGGCCAGTAGTGGAACCTGTGATACCCAGGCTCGAACATTGATCTTTAACAGCATCGCGGTGGATGACAATTTTTCGCTGGTACCTTCCATATCAAATCCTCGTTCCTTACGAATCATGGCGGTTGAATAGATAGCTGCAGCCCCGGTTCGCCCCCTAGAGCCTCAAGCGTGCACTGTAAGCTTCACCAAAAAACCCATGGGGCCTGAAAACCAGAATCAGTAAAACAATCGAATAAGCGATGAAATCGCGCAGTGTCGACGGAAAGATCATGGCCACAAAAATTTCAATAAATCCGAGTAAAAATCCGGCCAGCGTGGCACCCACAATCGATCCCCTACCCCCTAAAATCGCTGCCACGAATGCTTTCCAGCCGATCAAAATTCCCATGTAAGGATCCAGCACCGGATAGGCAACCCCGAAAAGAATACCGGCAGCAGCTGCCAGGGCCGAACCCAGCGCAAAGGTCATGGCCGCCATGGTATTTAACGGCACTCCCATCAAGGGCACCACCACATAGTCGAATGCCATGGCGCGCATTGCCATACCGTAACGCGTGTGGCGGATAAATTGATGCAGCGCCGTTGCCAGCAGCAGAGACACCACCACAATCATGATTTTTTTGTTGGTGACAAACACGCCGCCCAGGTCATAGGTGGCGGTCTGAATCATGGAAGGGAAGCTGACCCGCTGGGCACCCAGCAACGCCAGGTTACCGGTCTCCAGAATGATGCCGATCATCAAACCGGTAATGGCCGCCGACGCCCGCGGTGCTGCCCGCAGAGGACGGTAGCCGACGCGTTCGACGATCATGCCCACAAAGGAGGTTAAAAACATGGAGAAAATGATAGTTAAGACCAGGATCAACCAGCTTGGCAACGCAAAGGCGCCCATGGCGGTGAGTGCAATCAAAGCCGAGGCCACGCCAAATCCGATATAAGCGCCCACCATAAAAATATCGCCGTGGGCGAAGTTAAACAGCATTAAAATACTGTAGACCATCGAATACCCCAGGGCGATAAGCGCGTAAAAACTACCCCACTGCAATGCGTTGATCAGATTTTGAAGAAGTACCATCAACGACTCCTTGTTCTTTTACCCTAAATTGAGCGTTTCAAATCTCGACAATCGCTCAATATGGGTCTAAAAAGGCGGGCTCAGGGCAAAATGCCCTGGCCCGTCTTTTTCTTACTCATTGTTAAGCGTTTCCAGGTTAGCGTCCGCGTCACAGAGATCGGATAGCAGGAGTCGGATGACAGATAAAAGCAGCCAGAGGTAACCAGATGGAGTTAGATTTTCATTGACTTCAGTTTTTTCTGTTCTCTGTTCTCTGTTTTCTGTCTTCTGAAACGTGACACCTCAACACTGAAACCTGAAACCATTAGCCGCATTAAGCTGCCTACGTGTTAATAGCATGCAACGAGGAAACCCAAATCTGCTAATGGCTTGAACCCGTTTACGGACAAACGGACTTGTAAAATTCGAATTCACCGGCATCGCTGATACGCACAACCACGGCACATTTAATTGGATCACCATCTTCGGTAAAATCCATGTTGCCGGTAATGCCTTCGAATTGTTTGATCTTGGCCAACTCATCGCGAACCGCTGCGCGGTCCTTTTTGATATCACCGCTAAGACCTCCGGTATTTTCAATGGCTTGCTGGACAATGCGCATGCTGTCCCAGGTCAAAGCGCCGACATCATCGGGCACATAGCCGTGTTTGGCATTATAGCGATCAATAAATTCTTTCGTCGCTCCTTTGGCACCGGCTGCGGCATAATGCGTGCTGAAAAACAGCCCGTAGCAGTCTTTGCCGCAGAGCTTGACGGTTTCAGCCGAACCCCAGCTGTCACTGCCGACAATCGGCTTATCCCAGCCTAACTGATGGGCCTGCTGCACAATGAGCGCAACTTCATTATAATACTGGGGCGTAAACAGCACTTCGGCGCCCGAGTTGATGATCTTGGTGAGCTGCGAACTAAAGTCGGTGTCCTTGGTGGTAAAGCTTTCAAAAGCCACCACCGAACCAGGGCCGTTATTTTTCTCCCAGGCCTCTTTGAAGAACTCGGCCAGTCCCTTGGGGTAGTCGCTGGCGACATCATAGAGTACTGCCGCCTTTTCAAAACCGAATTCGTCCCCAATGAAATTCGCTGCAACCGGTCCCTGGAACGGATCGAGAAAACAGCCGCGGAACACATAAGGCCGATCTTTGGTCGTATCGGGATTGGTCGACCAGGGGCTGATCATCGGCGTGTTCATCTCATTGGCCTTCCCGCCGGCGGGTATGGCCTGTTTGGATGACTGCGGACCCACAATCGCCAGCACTTCATCCTCGGTGATCAGCTTTGTGGCGACCTTAACCGCCGATTCGGCTTTGGACTCATTATCCTCGATGACCAACTCGACCTTATATTTTTTATCGCCGACTTGCAGGCCCCCGGCGGCATTGATGTCTTCAAGCCACATCTCGGCCGCAAACTTGGTGCCCTCGCCCACCTTGGGGATGTCACCGGTGATGGGGGCATTGATGCCAATTTTGATCGTTTCCGGTCCTTTGGGGCCGCAGGCATAAAACGCCATCACCGCCGC
>JASFTL010000364.1:0-4737 GCA_050053555.1 Desulfobacterales bacterium | reverse complement strand
CAGATAAAGATACCCGGGTTGTGGTTCAGGGAATTACCGGCAAAGAAGGACAATTTCACACACGGCACTGTATTGACTACGGTACAAAGGTTGTGGCCGGTGTCACTCCCGGCAAAGCCGGGCAAAAAATGGATGATGTGCCGGTATTTAACACCGTCAAGGATGCCGCCGATAATACCGGTGCTGATTGCAGCTTGATATTTGTGCCGCCGGCTTTTGCCGCCGATGCGATTATGGAGGCCGCTGATGCCGGACTTGGCCTTGTGGTTGTGATTACCGAGGGGATACCGGTGTTGGATATGATGAAGGTCAACAATTATTTGCGTGACAAATCCACCCGTATGATCGGACCGAACTGCCCGGGAATTATCTCGCCCGGCGAAACGAAAATAGGCATTATGCCGGGGCCCATCCACAAATCCGGAGGCCCCATCGGTGTTGTGTCGAGATCCGGGACGCTGACCTATGAAGTGGTTCATCAGTTAACTCTGCAAGGCATCGGGCAGACGACTTGCATCGGCATCGGGGGCGATCCGATCAACGGCACCAGCTTTATTGATTGTCTGGAAGCCTTTGAGCAGGATTCCGCCACCAAAGGCGTAGTGATGGTCGGTGAAATCGGCGGGACGGCGGAAGAAGATGCTTCAGATTTTATCGCCCACCATGTGTCCATCCCGGTTGTCGGCTTTATTTCCGGTTTAACGGCACCCCCCGGCAGACGGATGGGGCATGCCGGTGCCATTATATCCGGCAGCAGCGGAACGGCCCAGGCCAAAATTGAAGCCATGAAGGCCAATGGGGTTCATGTATGCCAGGATCTGGGAACCCTGGGCGAATTCTGCGCGGGAATTTTTAAGTAGTATTTAGTGTTCGGTATTCAGTGCTTAGTATCTTTTCCCCAGTCGCTCCTTGCCAAACACGAAACAGCAAACACGAAACACCAAACGCCATGCACGAAATGGGAATTGCCCTGCAGATTGTCGAAATTGCCACCGGCTCCCTGCCGGCGGACCTGGGCGGAGCCCGGGTTGCTGCAGTCAATCTAAAAATCGGCAAATTGGCCGCGGTCGTGCCTGAAAGTCTGCGGTTTTGTTTCGATGTGGCCGTCAAAGACACGCCGCTTGCAGGCGCTCATCTGGTCATCGAAGAGATACCGGTGGTCGCCAGATGTAAAGACTGTAATACGCAATGGACGATTGACGAGCCTGTTTTTATTTGCAAAACATGCAAAAGCGGTTCATTGAAAATTCTTTCGGGCCGTGAACTCGACATTGAATCCATTGAGGTCGTTGAAGAGGAGAGAAATGATTCTGGCCGATATATATAATTTTAAGCGCTGTCGTCACCATAAAGATTTTCACCGACCGCATCATTCGCATTCAAAAGACCTCCATGCCGATGTAAGCTCCCAGAAGAGCGGAACGCGGGAGATAAAGGTTGTCCGACGGGTCCTGGATGTCAACGAGAAAATGGCCGAGCAAAATCGCCGGCTTTTTGCTGAAAACGGCATTTTCGTGCTCAACGTCATGAGCTCTCCCGGCTCAGGCAAAACAACCACCCTGGAAAAAACCCTGGCGCGCATTATGCCGGAAATAAAAAGTGCGGTGATTGTCGGCGATATCTGCACCACCCATGATGCCGATCGGTTGGCAACGACCGGCGCACCGGTCGTACAGATTAATACCGATGAGTTCGGAGGTGATTGCCACCTGGTTGCGCATGTCATTGAAAGAGCCGCCGGCACGCTGGATCTGGATGATATCGACTTTTTGGTTGTTGAAAACGTGGGAAATCTCGTCTGCCCGGCTGAGTTTGATATTGGTGAGGATTCACGCGTGGTGGTATTAAGTGTGACCGAGGGCGAAGACAAGCCGGTAAAATACCCGTTGATGTTTCGGGAATGTGAAGTGGCGCTTTTAAATAAGGTTGATTTGCTGCCCTATCTGGATTTCGACAAAGAAAAAGCAATTCATTATATTCATCAGGTCCATCCGGATATGCCGGTTTTTGAAATTTCCGCTAAAACCGGAGAAGGATTTGATCCCTGGATCGATTGGCTGAAAAACAGAATCAAAACTAAAACGGGCTAGCAGGTAGATGTGTAGAGCATAGCGTCGTCTTAAGCAATAAGCTAACAGAAGACAGAATACAGAGGACAGAAGGTAGAATCAAGACTTATCAAATCCCAAATCCGCAATTAAGTTCCCATTGCTTCCTTCCAAAAGGGTGACAGTTCTCTCAAACGCTCGATAATGGGCGGCAATTTATCCAGAATTTCATCGATTTCATCTTCCGTATTATAGCGGCTGAGGCTGAAACGAATGGAACCGTGGGCAGCTGTAAAGGGAACTCCCATGGCACGTAAAACATGGGAGGGTTCCAGTGAGCCGGATGTGCAAGCGGAACCCGAAGATGCACAGATGCCATGTTCGTTCATCATTAAAAGGATCGCTTCGCCTTCCACGTATTCAAAGGCAACGCTGGTAGTGTTCGGTAAACGGTTTGCCGGATCACCATTGATCATTGCATTGGGCACCTTGGCCAGCAGGGTTCGCTCGAGTTTGTCCCGCAACCGGCTGATGCGATCATAACCATTTTGCGCAAGATGTTCAGCCGCCAATTCGGCGGCTTTGCCCAGGCCGACAATCGAGGCCGTATTTTCAGTACCGCCGCGGCGACCTTTTTCCTGGTGACCGCCGATCATAAACGGTGAAAACCGGGTGCCTTTACGAATATATAGCGCACCAATCCCCTTGGGAGAGTGAAATTTATGGCCGGAAAGCGACAGCATGTCGACACCGGTCTCACTGATATTGATGGGGATTTTACCCACGGCCTGGACCGCATCGGTATGAAATAAAATGCCCCGGCTTTTGACTTCGCGGGAGATTTCCTCAATTGGAAAAATCACTCCGGTTTCATTATTGCCCCACATGAGGCTGACAATTGCCGTATCATCGCTCAGGCTATCATATAGGTAGTCAATATTGAGCCTGCCGCTATTGTCAACCGGAACAAACGTGGCGCGGTATCCCTTTTTAGAAAGGATTTCATACAGATTTTTGACAGCGGGGTGCTCGACCCTGGAGGTCACAATGTGTTTTTTATCCGGATGGGATTCAATAGCCGCTCGTATAGCAGTACCATCACTTTCCGTGCCGCAGCTGGTAAAAACGATCTCGTCCGGCTGCGCTCCAATCAGCTGGGCGACATTGTCTCTGGCCTTATCGATGGCTCCAGCAACGTCGCCGCCAAAATTATGCATGCTGGAAGGATTTCCGTAATAAGTGCTGAAATAGGGCAACATGGCATCCAGGACTTCCGGGGCGACCATCGTCGTGGCATTGTTATCAACATAAATCACTTTCATTGCACCTCCTCGACCACGATTTCCGGCGATACCAGTTCCCGCAACTTGGTTTCAACATAGTGTTTGAGCGTTACCGGGGATTTGGCACATGATGCGCAGGTGCCGCCCAAACGCACCAAAACCCGATTGCCGTCAACGTCGATTAACTCAAGGCGGCCGGCATCCTTTTTCAATGTCGGATTAATTTCGCGCTCGATACTTTCTTCGATCAGCTTGATTTTCTGCAAATTGGT
Organism: Desulfobacterales bacterium; assembly: GCA_050053555.1. Classification (GTDB taxonomy): domain Bacteria; phylum Desulfobacterota; class Desulfobacteria; order Desulfobacterales; family JAHEIW01; genus JAHEIW01. The sequence goes on along the minus strand of JASFTL010000364.1, from coordinate 1,134 downwards.
CAGAGCCGGTTTTTTTTCTTTAACCGGCTGCTTGGTGCCCAGGATGGTGTCGATAATTTCCTGGATGCGGTCATGGCAGTTGCCGCAGCCGCCGCCCGCTTTGACGTAATCGGTGACGTCTTCTATTGTGGTCAGCTTATTTTCCCGAACCACCCGTTCAATTTCACGGTCGGTGACACCGAAACATTCACACACAATCTCGCCTTCAACTTTTTTTTCGGGCTCACCGCGATAACAGGTGATGGCCTTTTCAAGCGCATCACGGCCCATTACCGAACAATGCATTTTTTCTTTCGGCAGGCCGCCCAGGTACTCGGCAATATCTTCGTTGGTAATTTTTTGCGCTTCCTCCAAGGTCAGGCCTTTGACCATTTCGGTCAATGCCGATGAAGACGCGATGGCACTGGCACAACCAAATGTTTGAAAAGTGGCGTCTTTAATTTTGCCGTTTTCATCGAGCTTGAAATAAAACGTCAGTGCGTCACCGCATGCGATGGATCCGACTTCTCCAACTCCATCGGCATCTTCGATGACGCCCACATTGCGTGGATTGAGGAAATGTTCTTTAACTTTATCCGTATACTCCCACATGTCGTCCTCCCGGTTGCCTGAAATTATCCGGTCGAATACATCCGGTCCGAAAAATGTTCATTCCAATGATAATCATCTTTTTTTAAAAGAAAAGTCAACTGAATGGCAGAAAACGTGACGAACCGTCACTAGCAATTAACCGGCTCATGAAAATCCTCCAGAAACGCCATGACCGCAACTGCTGATACCGGAGCTCCCGAAACAGGCAGTGCTTAACAGCCGCTTGACATGGCGGCTGCCGCATTTGGGGCACAACACGTGCTTATCCTCTGAACGGGAAAGCAGCATTTCAAAACAACACTCGCATTCTGAACACTGGTATTCATAAATCGGCATGGACAACCTCCTTTTGATTTTTTATACTATAGGAGCCACGAAATTTGATTGGGTTACAGGTTATTGTTCTGCTTAATCTTTCTTCTGCTTCCGACTAAATGGAGATTTTATATTTAAACAAAGATTTATACCGCTTGTCATAATAATGTTCCGAAAAAAGGATGGCGGCATAAGTGTTGTCGCAAAAAAACCTCCCGCAACCGGAAC
>JASFTL010000363.1:0-4739 GCA_050053555.1 Desulfobacterales bacterium | reverse complement strand
CTGATTATTTCCAGTGTGCTTGCATCCGATCCAGCTCTTTGATGACATCCGAGGGCAACGATGCCGGCTGGTGCGCCATGGCTTCCCGGGTGAGATCACGCAGCCGCTCATCAAAGCGTTTGGCGCCCATCTCTTTCCACTGGTCATAAACCGAACGATCAAAAAGCTTTGAATACCACACCTCACGGAAATGTTCCATGGTGTGCTCTTCTTGCAGGTAGTGCGCACCGGGTCCGACACGATCGATCAAATCAATTGCCAGGGTTTCTTGCGTTACCGGAACACCCCTCATGTATTGATTCACATTATGAAGGATTTCGTTAACCAGCACCATAAAGGCCGGGGAGACTAATGAGCCATGGTCCATCCAGCTGCTGCAGTCATGGACCAGGCTGGATCCAATGGCGGCGGAACTGAGGCATTGTAAAGTCGCTTCGGCAGCTGCCTGGGCGTCACAGAATTTGGCATCGGTACTACCGGCCGTGCCAAAGAAGGGCAGTTTGTAGTACTGGGCCATTTGGGCCATGGCGCCGACCATCAGAGCCATTTCAGGTGCGCCGTAAGAAAAAACCGATGTCTGCATGTCCATGATGGTTGTAAAAGCACCGTATATAAACGGCGCCCCCGGCCGGGCAACCTGGGCAAGCACCAGCCCACTCAAAGATTCCGCACTTCCCTGCACGATCGTACCGGCGAAGGTCGCTGGAGCGGAACCGCAGGCTTGGGGTGCTGGAAAGTTGATCAGGGGAATACCGTGCTCGACGGTGAAAAGCATTTTATCCACCGCAGGGTCATAATATTCCAACGGTGAAATGGGTTCAGAGTACTGAACAATTGTCGGTGCTTTTTCAAAGTTTTCTTTGCCCCCGCAGATCAGCAGCGCCATTTCGTAAATGTCGCGCTCGCTGTTGGTATCTTTGCAGCAAAAAACCAGCGGTTTTTCACAGTAGGTCAGTGCCTGGCGAACAATGACGCGATCAGCGATATCGGGCGGTTGATCGTCGGCCATTCCGATGATCATGGACCAATGAAAATTGGGCAAAGCATCCGCCAGGGTGGCGGTGATGCGGCAATGCTCGCTGGTAAAGCGCGAGCGCTCATCTGTGATGGGATCTAAATAATCAATGCAATCCAAACTGGGGCCGAACCAGGATTTGTCTTCCTCCAGAAAGACGGCGCGCTCACCATTGCGGTTTCCCAATACAACCCGGGACGGTGCCTTGCGGATGGCATCCTCCACCATCCAGGCCGGTAGGCGAACCCGGTCACCCTCCACTCTGGCACCGGCTCCATCCAGCAACTCCAAAGCCCGTGGATGTGTTATCTTCACACCGGTTCGCTCTAAAACTTCCAAAGTAGCCATGTGAATATGCCGGATTTGATCGTCGTTGATCACCTGCAGCTTGGGCTTAAAATGCAAGTCGGATATTTGCATGTTCATTTTTGATCCTCATCGTTTATGGTTTAAATCCCATTGTGTTCCATTTGGATATAAGGGATCGGCCGGGGGATGATGATGTTCTCCCGGCCGATCATTTTGGCATCTGGCCAAACCAGAGAGAGTGTATTATTTCGACTCAGCTTTCTTGGCCTCGCGTGCTTCGGCTGCCTGCAGGATTTCGTCGATTTTCTTCTTTGCGTCTTCGGGCACCTTGGATATGGGTCCTTCAAAGTTGGCGATAATGTCACGTGCCTTCTCGATGACCCGGTCGCGCATGGTTGTCTTGCCTTGAGTCTCCCAATCTTCATAGCTCTGACGATCCATAAGCGTAGGCTGCCAAAACGCGTCGCCAAATTTTTTGGTATGATCCGTTTCAAGAAATTCGCCTCCAGGACCTGCAGCACAAATCTCATTTACGGCCAGGGTTTCCGGATTGACATCAATACCTTTGGCAACCACGTGGCTCATGCCGATTTGCTCATCCGCCATAACGAGTTGGAGCACGGATCCGGTCATGCCGGATTCGAAGTAACCGACGTCGTGAATGAAATTGGCTCCACTGAGCATCGCCGAGTGAACCGAAGTGGCGGCTTCGATAGCGCCCTGGGCATCCAGCGTCTTGGTGTCGGTACAACCGGCGGTGGAGAACATGGGCAACCCTACGTATTGGGCCATTTCGGTCAGCGCTGCGCTCATCAGGCTCAATTCCGGCGAGCCGTAGGCGTAAACCGAATGTTGCATATCCATTATGGACTGCACCCCGCCCATAATGACGCAGGTGCCGGGGTTGATCAGCTGGGAAACCACAACGCCGAGCATCGACTCGGAAAACGCACACACCAGCTGTCCGGCGTGGGTGGCCGGAACGGTGGCACCGCCGATACAGCAGGGGGTATAGACCTGGGGGATGCCGTGTTTGGCGTTGTACATGACCTTGTCCATGGCGTGAAAGTCACTCAATAGCGGAGAGATCGGTTCACCGTAAAAGACGTAATTCGGGCATTGCTTAAAGGCTTCTTCGCCGCCGGCCATGGCGATGGCGATCTGATGAATGTCGCTGCAGGTGTCACGGGTGTAGGACCAGGTTAAAATGGGTTTGGTCGTGTTCTGGATCATCTCCGCAAACTCGTACACATCCGCCAGGGAAACCGTCACATCACTGATGGTCCCGAGCGACTGCACAAACCCGATGTTTGGCAACGCTTCGCAGACGCGCGCGACTACAGCGGCATCATTTCTGACATACCTGCGCCGTTCAAGTGTATCGGGATCGGTATAGTTGGGCGGAGTGGGCCCGGGGCCAAAAAGGACCTGGTTTTTTTCAATACGGGTTTTGCGGGTACCGTCCCAGCTTTGGACAATCGTCACCGGCGGAAGCGTCGACAAGGCATCCATAACAAGATTTTGAGGAATCTTGACGCTTTCATTATCAACCAAAGCCCCGTTCTCTTTGAGCAGTTCACGGGCTTCCTCATGGTGAAGGTGCACACCGGTATTGCGAAGGGTTTCGATCATGCCTTCAAAAATTCTTTTCTTCTGATCCTTCGATAAGATGCGAAACTGTGCTGTTTGATTGATTGTTTGATTTGTTCGCGTGCTCATCATCAAACCTCCTTTTTATCCGCCAGGCTGATAATCTTTTTCATCTCCTGAGTTAATTTTTCGTCCAGCGGTTCAGGCTGGTGGGTCTCCAGTATACGGTCGACTTCAGGTTCGAGGCGATCCTGGTAGGTTTTACTGCCGCCTTCCGTCCAGATTTCAAAGTTCGACCGATCGATAATTGTCGGCTGAAACCATTCCCTGAAGTGGTGATAAGTGTGGTCATGACTTAAAAATTCGCCACCCGGCCCCACCTCCTTGAGAAGGTCCAGGGCCAGGGTTTCATCAGTGACTTCAATACCTTTGCTGATCTGTTTAACCATGCCGATGATTTCGTCACACATGACCAGACTCGAAAGTGATGCGGTCAGCCCGCCATCGAGGCAGCCGACATGGTGAACCAGATTGGTTCCTGCCATCAGGCTGTTGTAGATACTCATTACCGATTCTGAGGCCGACTGTTCGTCTACCACCTTCGAATCCGTGCATCCTGCGGGTGAGGCACTCAAAAGTCCCAGCCATTTGTAAACCTCGGTAATTGCCGCGGAGGCCAAATGGAGTTCAGGCGATCCGTAATAAAGCTTTGTCTTAGCTTCATTCATAACCGTCTGAACGCCGCCTAAAATTAAGGGCGTCCCCGGCTTTTGCAGGTAGCACAACACCACGGCCAGAAGACTGTCGGCCAGAGTCTGCACCAGCACCCCGGCGATACTGGCCGGGGCCGTCACACCCAGCGCGGCATATGGGCTGTAGAGGGCTGGGATGCCTTTATCCGCAGCAAACAAGAGCGCCTCGGTCGTTTCTTTGCTGTACACCAGCGGTGATTCAGAATTGATATATGCAGCAAAGAGGGGATTTAGACGAAACTCTTTTTCACCGCCGCGCACCAGACAGGCCATCTCCCACTGGTCTTTCAGTCCGTCTGCATCGACACTGGTGACGATCATGGGTTTGGTGCAGTTTCTGATCATGGCCATAAATTGATGCCGGTCATGGGTTTTCGCATTGGGGGCATCTGATACCACGCCAAGCGACATACAAAAATCCAGCCGGGGCAAAAAATCCACTATCTTGGCGGCGGCTTCGACATCGGCATATGTACACTTGCGACGCTTGGCGCTCTTGCGGTCATACACAAAGGCGGCCTCGGCCCCGCTTCCAAAAGCCACCTCGTTTTTTTGCAAATTGATCGCGCGGTTTCCGTTCCTGTCCGACAGGGCGGCTTTGGAGGGGCAATTGCGCAGGGCCTGCTCGACCAGGGAGGTCGGAACACGCACCCGATCCTTCTCCGTGACGACCGCATTACTTTTCTCAAACGTTTTAAGCGCCATTTTATGAAATATCCGGGCTCCGGAAATCTCCAAAACGTCCAGAGCTGCATTATAAATCTGTTCGATCTGATCTTCGGTAAGAATCTGGAACATCGTTGTCCCATATGCCTGTTGATTCATTTTGATGAGCATTGTTTTTTCTAACATTGGTCTCTCTCCTATTTACCAGTCTTTAGATAGTGGTTTAAGATTATACCGACCACCATTTTTTGATCAAACCTGGTATAGTTTACAAACCAAGCAGTTCTTTTCCCTTGTCAACCGCGCTGGCCGCATTTGAAGCATAAGCGTCGGCGCCGATATCTTTGGCAAACTCGGCTGTCACAGGGGCACCACCGATCATAATCTTGATCTGATCCCTGATGCCG
>JASFTL010000362.1:0-4743 GCA_050053555.1 Desulfobacterales bacterium | reverse complement strand
TCTGGCCACCGCACGTTCCAGCGGGTAGGCCCGACATGAAAAAGGCCGTTCCCCATAAACCCCGCACCCTTTTGAAGACAGAAACGGGCAGGATTTGTCTTCCTTATCCGACATTTTTAGCATAACACTGGGAAAATACGGATTGTCTCTGAAGGCCAATGTCGTATGCTGTTCCAAAAATTGCGCCGAAGACAAACCCAGCCGGTTTTTTAACCGGATAATATCATAGGGGTAGAGGTACATGTCGGCATCCCGGCAGCAGTGTGTAAAACAATACGTGCCCGGATGGCACTCAAAAATGAATGATTCATTATCAAACAGTTTTCGGTTAACAGGTAAATGGCTGTCTTTTGTGATTTTTTTCATAAGGGATTGGTTTAATATTATAACATTTTATATGTTTTTAGCATTATCAGGATGTAAGCCGATTGTAAAACCCTATTCGGATTCGGAAACCGGGGTTGTGACAGCGGCTGTTATTGGTGTAAGGTAAACGCCGATTATTGAGATCTCTACAATCTGTGCTTGCGGCATCCTTTAATCTGCCGGGGTTCATATTTTAAGCGGGTGTATATTGAAAAGCACTGCCGACATCAATGCATGTTTATTAAATTATCGCCGCCTGGTGGGCAGAGTGGACCGGCTGCTGGACCGCATCCAGCGCAAATATGGCCATCAGATTGTGTGTCACAAAGGATGCAGTTGCGGTTGCCGTAATTTATCAATATTTCCCGTTGAAGCCCTTTCGCTGGCTGCCGCATTGCAGGCTTTGCCAGAGGCGATAATTGCCAAATTTCAGCGACGGGCGGCATCCGCCGCCTTCTGGGATTGTCCCCTGCTGGAAGACCGAGCTTGCTCTTTGTATGCATTCCGGCCACTTATCTGCAGGACCCATGGATTCCCGCTGCAAACGATTTACCGAGGGCGGTCATCGATCGGCCATTGCCGCCACAACTTCAAAGAGACGGCTTCCATCCCTGAGGACGCCATCATTGACCTGGATCGTATCAACGCTGCGCTCAGGGTCATCAATGCCGCGGCTGTGGATAAACTGTGGCCGATGCTGAAGCTGCCCGATCGTCTATCTATCGCCGAGGCCATGTTGTTAGACGCTACTTTTTCAAAAGCAAAATAACCGTGAAACCACGAAAGAGAGAAAGCCCGGGGCCAAGTAAACGGGTTTCTCCCCCTGAAGATTCAAATGATGGGTTTATAATATGACGCGCGTTTTGTTAATTCAGCTTCCGGTGCCGCGTCTGGAGTATGGGGTGCAGACCGGCAATATTCCTCTGGGCGCAGCCTGTCTCAAACAGGCGGCCGTGATATTACCGGAGGTGCAGGTTGACATACTACCGCAAAGCATTGCGTCCTATCTTGGTGATGCGGCCTTAATAGATGTCGTGCGTGCTCGCCGGCCGGATATCGTGGGATTTACAGTTTACTGCTGGAACTTGAAACGGTCTCTTTATTTTGCAAAAAAAATCAAAGAAATCTACACACCGCAGATTATCTTTGGTGGACCGGAAATCACGGCGGATAACCCTTTGATCGCATCCCGACATGTCGATTTTTATGCCCATGGTGAGGGCGAAGCGGTCTTTATCAGACTGTTGCAGGATAATACCTTTTGGAAACAAAAGAATGCCGCTGAGCCGGCCGGAGCCATATTCAGGAAAAGCCCCAGCCCTTATTTACTAAATGTGCTGGAGCCTGAAATTGAAAATATGATGCTTCTTGAGACCCAGCGGGGTTGTTCTTACCGTTGCGGCTACTGCTACTACAACAAATCCCACGCAGGTCTGTCCTTTGCCGATGAAGGCTATTTGCTTCAGGGCATCAAATGGGCGCTCGATCACAATGTCAATGAACTTTATCTGCTGGATCCGTCTTTGAATGTGCGTCCCGGGCTTAAAGACCTGTTAAAAAAAGTTAGTTTGATCAACAAAAACCGGCGTATTGAAATCATCAGTGAAATTCGGGCGGAATCCGTAGATGCGGAAATGGCGGACCTTTTCGCCGCCGCGGGTTTTTCCTGGTTTGAAATCGGTTTGCAGAGCACCAACCCGCGGGCACTGGAGATCATGAATCGGCCGACGGACATAAAACGATTCGTTCAGGGAGCAAACCTTGTAAAAGAAAGAGGTATTGTGCCGGCAATCGATCTGATTGTGGGGCTTCCCGGCGATGACCTGCAGGGGTTTAGCCGCTCCGTTGAATTTGTGGCTCAAAACAACTTACAGGCTGACATCCAGGTTTTTCCATTATCGGTTCTGCCAGGTACCGATTTTCGTTTAAACAGCAACAAACTGGGTTTGCGTTTTCATCAATCACCACCTTATACACTGATTGAAAGCTCGGATTTTTCTGATGAGGATATGCTTCTGGCCCTTGACTATGCGGAAGTCCGCTTTGATGTGGTCCTATACCCCATGCCGGATCTGGACGTTTCCTGGAAGCTTGGCAGCAATCGCATGACGGCAACTGCGGAAGATGTCGGCGTGCGGATCGGAAAAGAAAACTATATCGCCAAGCTTCAACTGGATGCCAAACGACCAATTTCTGAATTGGAATCCCTGGCCAAACGGCTGACTCATCCCTATCAAGTTTTCATCCATTCTAACCTCCGGGATCCGGACGTTATCAAAAGAACACTGAAGGTATTGTCTACCATTAACCCGTTCACGCCCCTTGAGATCATTTTTCTGGAACCCAATGGGATGCCGGATACCGCCATGTTTTTGTCCGCCGTCAAACTGCAGCGTCCCCATTTTCTGGATCAGGATCTGCGCTATCTTTTTCCCGGAGGGGGAAACCGTGCGGTCCTGTTTTCATTTGTCACTCAGGACGCGACCCATCGATTCACCGGGGACATGGAGCGACAGGTTTTTTGGTGGCAGAAGAATCGATTTCCGGAGATGGAAGATTTAGCAGAACTGTCTGATTTAGACGGGATTCTAATTGACGTGGCTCGTACAGATGCTGAAATTGAAATGTGGCAGGATCGTTTTGCCGGATACGCTCAGAATATTCCGTTTATCAGTTTTGCTAATGCGTTGCTGCAAAGACGCTGGTTACTGTTGACCACGCCTGATGATTATGTGGGCAAGGCGTTGAACTGGGTTTGTTGCCGTTGATAGTGCGATCTTCGAACATCAGCGCATATGGTAACAGATGATCAAATGATGTACACGAACGCGCTTAAAATGATAATTAAACCGAATAGGCCGAATGTTATCAGGATTTGTTTTTTAATGGAGAAGAAGTCATCACTCGTCATCTGCAGGGAAAGCGTTACCTCATCGGCAATTGATTCCAATTGAGATCGAGGCAATCCCGTTAACTCCTGCAAGGCATCCAGCGTGTATTGGATCTTCTGCTGATTTTGGTTTTCCTGCCGCAGTTTGTCTGCATGTTCAAAAACGTGCTTGCGAATTTCTTCTCGGATCTTTGCTTCTAATTTCTGATTCATGTTTTCTCCTTTCTTATTATTTAGAGAAGAAAAAAAATAGGCCGGACATTTGATCAAGCAGGTTTTGCCATTGAAGGCTTGTTACTTATATGATTAGTATTCTTAAGACCGGTTTCAAGATTATATCTGATTTTTGCACGAGTCGGAGGGTTTTCATATGCAAGGAGGCGGACCTTAATATTAAAAAATAAGATCCGTCATCCGACTATACGGGACACTTTAGGCTGAGACTCTAGTGAACTATGCCTCGGCCTTAATAACGCAGCAGATGGAAGCCTCCGGCTCGCCCGTAGGGTGAAAAGAGGTGAGAAACAATATAGATCATCACCCGATTTTACTTTCGAGTCAAATGAATTGTACGATATTTTAATGCGAATCTGGTGTAAATAAATAACAAAAAGATTCTCATCTATTTTCATACAAAATTCAGGTAATAAAAGGAATCCATTAAATGGGATTGAGAGAAATCCGCAGGCATTTTAAAAAGGAGCGCCAATCCGCCATCCGTCGTTTTCGAAAGCAGAAGCGCTTAAATTCAATGGCGTCTCCCGGCCGGCATAAATTTATTGTTGTACTGGATCATTTAAAACCGGCCTTTAATATCGGCAAAATATTTCGCAGTGCGGATGCCTTCGGTGCTGCAGAGGTGCATTTGATAGACACGAATTTTTTCGATCCGGCACCGGCTAAAGGGTCATTTAAATGGGTACCGGCAAAGTTTCATGCCGGCTTTAAGGGCTGTTATGAAGAATTGACCGACCGGCATTACACGCTGTTTCTGATGGAGGCGTCTGAGGGTGAAGATCTTCCCGATGTCAAAATGCCGGCCAAAAGCGCATTCATCTTCGGCAATGAAGAGTTTGGGCACAGTTTCAACAAAGTTGACTACTGTGAAATTAAATCGTTGAAGATCCCCCAATTCGGCCGGGTGGAAAGTTTGAATGTTAGTATTGCGGCCTCTGTTGTGATGTATGAGTACGTCAAACAACACGGCCGGGGGTAAAGCCTTATTGATTTGCCAATTGAAAAAGGGCCTTTCTGGCTTGCTCAAATAGAAATAGGCCCTTTTTTTGTTCTTGGATTTAAGGGGTTTCAGAGATCTAACGATTCGCCGGGGTTCATGACAGCTACTTTTGCAGAAGTCTCCTTTTGTACCCGCTCGGCCCAGACGTGCGGGTCCTGTTTGATGACATCAAACGTATCGTAGTGAATCGGAATCACCTTTTCGGGCTCGATCAGTTTGACCGCTCTGAGTGCATCGTCGGGACCCATGG
>JASFTL010000361.1:0-4753 GCA_050053555.1 Desulfobacterales bacterium | reverse complement strand
GAAAAGGTGATCGCGGCGCCTTTGATGCGCTGATGCACAAATACTATCCTCGCATTTTAAATTTTATTTACCGGTTTATCGGCAATCGACAGATTGCAGAAGATCTCAGCCAGGATGTGTTTATGAGGATCTATAAAAACGCGTTGCATTACCGACCGCGATCGCAATTCCAGACCTGGCTATACACAATTGCCAAGAATGTGTGTTTAAACGAGCTGCGTCGCAATCGGCGCCGGATGGTATCACTTGATGAGACCCACAAATCCGGCGAGAAAGAACTCAGAAAAGCGATTGAGGATCCCAACACCAATCCGGACGAAGCGCTACTTCGGAAGGAAAAGATTGCCTTGATCCGGGCTGCGATCGATGCGCTGCCAGAAAACCAAAGAATTGCCGTAATTTTAAAGCGATATGAAAATTTTTCCTACAATCAAATTGCTGCGACATTGAATGTTACCGATAAGGCTGTAAAATCCCTTTTGAGCCGGGCTAAGGTGAATCTAAAAAATAAATTGAGCCGAAACTTTTGAATCCTTTGGGTGTTTAATTATTAGGAGTCTTGCCACCATGGATTGTCGAAAAATAAAAGAAATGATTCCAATATATTTAGACCATGAGCTGGATGCCGATGAGCATCGCTTGGTTGCAGCGCATCTGCGAATTTGCCCGAACTGCCAGGCTGAAGCCCATGCAATGGAAAAATCATGGGAAATGCTTGGTGAGCTGGACGAAATAAAGCCGGATCCGCGATATATTACCCGATTCTGGCGTACGCTGGATGCGCAGACCTCCTGGTATGAAAAGATACTGCGGGATTTACGGATCGTTTTTCTTCAGCGACGCTGGGTTCCTGTATTTGCGGGCGTCGCTGTCATTGTATTGGCCAGTGGCATACTGACGTTTCATTTTCTCCAGAGCAATAGGGCGGTCTCGGTTTTAACTGAGCTGAATGAGGCTGAACTGGAGATGGTTACGAATTTTGATTTGGCTGAAAATTATGAAATTATACGGGATATTGATTTTTACTCAGATATAGAGATCATTGAAAATCTGGATGAGTTCGAGATCTCTTGATCTCTGAATTGGGTTAAAGAGCGCTTTTATGGACTATAAAAAGATAATCGTTGGTTTTATGATTTTTGTGCTGATGCATTTAGATACCAGTCACGCCCAAGAGGAGATTTCAGATGAAGATCTGGAAGCAATTCAGATTCTGGATATTTTGGAAAATTTGGATCTATTAGAAGAGGATTTAGATCTTCTGGACACCATGACAGAAATCGGAGATGAAAATGAACGATAGGCGGCCCTTGATAAAAACCGCGGAAATCATTTTGGTGATAATGGTTATTGCAGTCCTGTTGTGCCCGACTTCTGAAGCGGCACAGAATTATGCTTTGGTAAATATGAAGAATAGGAGATCATTTCATGGCCTGTATCCGTCCTACAGCATACAGCAGATCAACGGGACCATCGAAGATTCCGAAAGTTACCCTATTTTTCTGGCCCAAAACGAAAGTGCGCTTTCGAATGCCAGGGAACGATGGAAGAAGCTTTCACCTGAACAAAAGCGTAAATATCGAGAAAAATTAAAACGATGGAAACAATTAACGCCCGAGCAAAAAGCAAAAATTAAAAATAGATATGAGCGCTATAAAAACATGTCACCGGAACAGCGGGCGAGAATCCGCGAAAATTGGAAACGGTACAAACAATTGGATGACGAACAACGTCAGGCCATCAAAAAGCGGTATAAAAAGTGGAAAAATTTAAGTGAAAAGCAAAAACAGCAGATAAGGGATCGTCGTCGCCGATATCAAAATTTGACTCCAGAGCAGCGTGAACGTCTCAAAGAAAAAAGGAAAAAGTGGCAAAAGCTTTCGCCGGAAAGAAAACAGCAGCTGCGGGAGAGGTATCGTAAGCAGCGCTCGGGAAACAGCGATAATCCCCGGCGATTTAACCAAAATCACCGACAACGACAAGGATCCAGAAGAGGTAATTGATGGGCCGGGGAGTTTTTTCCTGAAATGCCATGGAGATCTATTATGTATAGACAATGAACAACTTGCCGGCCCCTAAAGTCTTTATTCCCTTATCTGATCATCACATCTTTCATGCCCCAGCAATGGGGCTTTTTTATATCCATGTTTTAGGTGTCAGTGTTCAGGTGTCAGAATTACGAACTTGAAGACATCGAGAATCATCAGATTCCGTTTTCTGTCATGTGTTTGCTGACACCTGAAACCCGACACCTGACACCTTTCTCAGAGGCAAAATTGACAATTTTTTGACATCTTTTTTGACAACATTTGTCACTTTTTACCCACCCGGAAAATCACTGAATTCATAACTAATTGAATATATGTGAATTCTCAAATTAAGCAAAATTGGCATGATAGTTGTATAGGTATGTAGTCGATTTGCCGGAAATAAACCTAATGATCGGTGCCTTAGCGGCCGATATTAGAAACTAAAGGCAAAGTTAATCACAGGCCAGCAACAACAACCTCAAATGATAAGGTGCTAAAAATGTTAGACAAAGCCGCAGATAGTCACAATTTCGATTTCAACGTCGGTCATCTTGTTAAAAGCCCCTGTAAAGACTGCTCTACCCGGGAGAATTTCCCCGGCTGCATTGAAGATTGTGAAGTGTTAGATCAAATTCAGACCGTTTTATCCGATTCCATTTCATGTGCCAATAATTACTCAGTTGCCGAGCCCTTTGACGTACCCTCACATGTGCTCGATCAAATTTAGCGCCACCGGCCCCGGCTCAATGGTCGGGGCCGGCCACTGATAAATTTAGAAATGCTATCTTTAGCGATTTGATGTTTCTAAATTTGTGATCGTCCAACCTCATCTCCTCCGGCGTCTTTACCCGACGCAAGCCGCCCTTTTCATCTTCTCGGGCTGCAATCCAAGTCTGCTTCCAGATCAGCGAAAACTGGCCGTTGGAACAACTAACTGTTTCTGCCAGTCTCTTTTTGATTCGAATCGTAAGCATTGACTTTGTATATGATCTTAACTATGTGTCGCAATTAAACTGTGGCTGGGCGACTTTACCTAAAGATTTAAATGTTGGCTCATTTTAGGATTTCACCACGAAGCTCACGAAGGGAGCAATTAGAAGAGATGATATTAATCTTCATGTAACTTCGTGTTCATGGTGGTAAATTGGAGACAAAATCCTTGCGTTATTTGGTCTGGAAAGAAAGGGGTTCGGAATGAAAAAACAAACGAATGCAAAGCCGGCACTTTTGATCATCGATATGGTCAGGGATAATTTTGTTGCCAGCCGCAATCTGCCGATTACCCCGTTTGCCAGAGCGACGATTGCACCCCTGAATAAAATGATTGAAGTATTTCGAGGTCAAAAATGGCCGATTGTATTTTCCACTGACGCATTTCATGAAGAAGATTTTATTTTCAAAGGACGGATGCATCCTCATTCTTTGGCGGGTACTCAGGGTGCCGAGGTTATCGATGATTTGGATATGCAGGCCGATGATCTGTGGCTGCCAAAACCCAGATTTTCAGCCTTTTTTAATACCGGTCTGGAAAAGTGGTTGCGGGATAAAGATGTGGGTTTATGTGCCGTGGGTGGCATTACCACTCAGTATTGCGTTCTGACTACTGTTCTGGATGCGATTTGTCATGATTTTCAGGCTGTATTGCTTGAAGATTGTTCGGCAGCCTCCTCAAAACAGGTACACGAACAGACCCTGGCCAGCTACCGGCGCAATCCCCTTTATCCGTTGCTGCGAGTAGCCAAATCCACAGACCTGATTGGCGAGCTCTTGGAAAAATATTAAAAAAGAATCACGAAAACACGAAATTAAAAAAGCACGAAAACCAAACTTTTGTTTCGTGTTTTCGGTTTTTCGTGCCTTCGTGATTAATTATTCGATTTTGTTCTGGTTCGCTGGTTCAGCCATTATGGAGGCGGTTCTCCCAGTCATACTCAGCTGACGTCACGATATGCTCCATGCGCTGGATCCGGCGCTGCAAGTTTTCATATCTCCTTTTTAATCTCTGAACCGCTGCCTGCCTCGAGTTTGTATAGCTGTCATAAAATTCCTTTTCTCCGGAGTTTTGAATTGGAATCACCGGTTCGGGCTTCATTAATAAGGCCGCCAGCAGGTACAACCCGATGGCCGGCAAGAAGCCGACGACAAAAAGAAAAATCAAGGCGACAACTCGGGTCCAGAAGACTGAAAAGTCAAAATGTTCGGCCAATCCTTTGCAGACGCCCAAAATGATACCGCTGCGGGAGCGATAGATGCCGTTACGGCGAATACGGTTATGGCTTCTCATGGCCTGCCTTCCCTCCCTTTCTGCTTTTCGTGATCTAACAGGATGGTCTCCAACGCCTCGACGCGTTCTTCCATGCGAGAAAGGCTTTTATAAATTTCCTGGATCATCTTCGCTTCTTCGGCTTGATCGCCTGCGGCTTGACCGCCGCGAAAGAATTTGAGGGCTAAAAGAATCGTTCCCGGGATGATGGCCAGCGCAAAAACGATGCTTCCGAAAACAATGGCTACGATGATGACTTCTTTCATTTTTGGCTTTACCTCAGCTTCATTACACTTTTTTTCATAGACCCTCGAATGTGTTCCTCAATCCGCCCTGGAAAAGGTTATAGAATAATCACTGTCGGCCGATCAATAAAAATCGCATCGTGTATCCTCAGTCTGTCGAATTTTTATCGGAAGATGGCGTTTGATCCTGTTTGGAAACCGGAGTTTTTAATGCC
>JASFTL010000360.1:0-4765 GCA_050053555.1 Desulfobacterales bacterium | reverse complement strand
GACTTCCAAGGAGGAGGTCTCGTCCCACATACAAGCAACAAGTCTGGGGCCAATTTTATCGCAATTGATTCTGATTCGAGACAGTAGGTGTTCATCCATATAGCCGAGCTCCAGAAAACAACGCCCATTTTCCCGCTGGGTACGGTTTTCAAATGCAGCTTCGGGGATATGCACCTTTAAATAATCTACCATGTTGCTAGGTATCATTGGTTTTCCGCTCCTTTTTTAAAACCAGTTACCGATACTTTGCTGGCCGCCTGAATCATTTTACGGCATGACTCAGGCTTGCAGACCGGCATCTGCAATCAAACAGAAAAATTGTCGACAGCTTCAATGATTGGATAAACTATGAACACAAATAATGCGGCAACAGTTGTGCCAAACATATAATATATTTCTAACCTTGAGAATTAATTTAACCTATTATTAAATCGCCGATCTTCCATTTTCATGATTAATCGGAATTCACGCTTCTTATCGTTGAGAATATAATTGATTTTGTTGTTCGAATGTATAATCACCTTTTAACCAAACTTAACCGATGAAAGCAATAGCGATAGACCCAATTTGAGAGGCCCAATAATGTCATTAAATTATCAAAAGCTCAAAATTTGGAATTTTGTTTTTCTAATTTTCCTTGTCATTATTGTCGATGCGATACCGTTGCAATCGATGGCATCGCCAATTCAAAATCTCCTTAGAAACCGCATTGAGTCTGGGGGGGTTCCGCTGAAACTAAGAATCGGTGATGAGTCCGTTTATGCATCAGTTGCATTGCCGACCTTTTACGAGCGCAGGGCTTATCGACCGGCCTGGGTCAATGAAAAAGGGCCTTTGCTCCAGACAAAATCATTTCTTAATGCCATCCAAGAGGCTGAGGCGGAGGGATTAAGGCCTCAAGACTACCATTTAGATAAAATCAAGCACCTCTTATCCGAAATGCGGCAAACGCCTAAGATTTATAAATCGCCTAACCCCCGGTTGCTCGTCGACCTGGATCTTTTGTTAACCGATGCCTTTTTAATTTTGGGTTCCCATTTAGTTTCCGGCAGAATCAATCCGGAAAGGATTGATCCACAATGGTTTGTCAGCCGACGCGAGGCCGATTTGCTACAAGTGCTTGAAGAAGCTCTGGCGTCCGCTGAAATCGAAAAAGCGTTAAAATCGTTGCTTCCGCTGCACGGCGGTTATGAAAGGCTGCGTAAGGTATTAGCCCTTTATCGCAAAATAGCCGAAAATGGGGGCTGGCCTAATGTTCCTGAGGGGCCAAAAATACAAAAAGGAGATCGGAGCGATCATATTTCCATTTTAAGACAGCGCCTGGCCGCCGAAGGATTTATCGATAATCCCGCTTCAATCGCCAGTCCAATATTTGATGATCAATTGGATCAGGCGCTTAAAAAATTTCAGATCCAAAATGGGCTTGAACCGGATGGTGTACTAGGCAAGCAGACCATTAAGACGTTGAACATCACCACAGATGAACGGCTCAGACAAATCATCGTTAATATGGAGCGCTGGCGCTGGCTTCCGCAAGATCTCGGCAGCCGCTATATCCTAGTCAACATCGCCGGCTTTTATTTGAATGTCATTGAAAACCAAAAGCCGCTCATGGATATGCGCGTTGTTGCTGGCAAACCCTATCGACGCACGCCTGTATTTTCAGATAAGATTACGTATTTGGTCCTGAATCCATACTGGGCGGTTCCTAAGACCATCGCTGAAAAAGATATTTTACCGAAAGTTAAAAAAGATCCCGCCTTTCTGGAAAACCAAAAATTCAAGATTTTCCAAGGCTGGGGAGCAGATACCCAAGAAATTGATCCCCGCACGGTTGATTGGCAGGCCGTGACTGCCGCCGATCTAAAGCTGCGCTTTCGACAGGATCCCGGCCCCCAGAATGCGCTCGGTCGCGTTAAATTCATGTTCCCCAATCAATTTGACGTCTATTTGCACGATACTCCCTCGCGCGAGCTATTTGCCAAAGCTCGCAGGGATTTTAGTTCCGGATGTATTCGGGTCGAAAAACCGCTCGAACTGGCCGAATATTTATTAAGAAATGAATCGGATTGGCCGTCAGAAAAAATTCGACTGGCCCTCATGGGTGATGAAAGCGTCGAAACAACCGTGAAACTCCCGGAACCGGTCAATATTCATATTCTTTACTGGACGGTGTGGGTTGGCAAAGATGATTTGATTCACTTTGGTGCGGATATCTATGATCGTGATAAAGCACTACATGAGGCTTTGCAAGAGCCCCCGCCGGGCGCTTAAAAAATATTTGCGTTCAATGCGTTTGAGTCCAAAAATAAAAGAGGCAGTCATATTGATGCGCAATTTCATCGTTTTTTTCTGGTCAAATTTTATCGGCATTCTCCTTTTGGTTAATCCGGCTGTTGCCGATGGTCAACAATTCTCGCCTCAAAAAGCCGGCTTTTCGATAAAAGTCAACCATATCGAAAATCCATATGAGATTATGACCGTTTTTGCGTTATCCAATGAAATGCTCAAAATTGAGTTCATAAAAAAGAACGCCGCAGATGAATACCGGCTTTATGCTCCAGAGGGGAAAATTATTGCAACGTCAGGCCGCTTCTGGGATTGGCGTGTTCCGGCCCAACCGGGTCGTTATCCGCTGAAAATTGCCAATGTTGGTCGCAGGCGGTCCATGACACTAAATGTTTTTGTCGTGGTGTCGTTTGACCGAATAAAAGGAGAATATTTAAACGAATTTCGGGTCGGCAGGTACCCGCAAACTGCGTATAAAGGACTTGAGATCTACAGGCCCCCCCGAGGCTTTGTTGAAGTGACGCCGCAAAATGAAGACACATTCATTTCCCCCCACTTCAAATTAAAACAATTTCTGTGTAAGCAGAATAGTGGACATCCCAAATATCTGGTTCTGAAAGAAAAGCTGTTGCTCAAACTAGAGCTGATTCTCGAAAAGGTCAATGAGAAGGGCTATCGCTGTGATACATTTCATGTGATGAGCGGCTATCGGACGCCCTACTATAACGAAGCCATCGGCAATGTAAAATACAGCCGGCACATTTACGGGGGAGCTGCCGACATCTTCATTGACGAAAATCCCAAAGACGACATGATGGACGATTTAAACCAGGATGGGAAAATCGATTACCGAGATGCGGCGGTTATTTACCGGATCATCGACGAACTGTATGGTAAAAAGTTTTATGATTCGTTCTTGGGAGGATTGGCCCGCTATAAAAAGACCAGCGACCACGGCCCCTTTGTCCACGTTGATGTCAGGGGTCGGCGCGCCCGTTGGGGCGACTAAAAAAGACATTCTGGTTTATTTTTCGATTTCAATTGCGTTATTTTTGTCATCTTCCTGATGACGCCTTGTGTTGCGCTTGATAGTGATCATCCCGATTTCTGATTGCAAAGCCAATTCAACCATAGGGTCTGGTTTGCTCGCTGCTTACATCAATGTCTCGATACGCACTTTTCGTAATGTCCGGTTTAATATATGGCCTGGTCTCATATAGAGCTCCAGGCCTGAGGTGACTCATCCAATCGAAAATGCTGAGAAAATGATGGGAAAGGCGTGTCTTTTGACAGGACGCCTTCCCCAGATTTTGTAATGGTTAATCCGCAAGGATAGCTGGCGTGAAAAACGTACCGGACCACAGAATCCAGGTGATGAACAATGTCCAGACGGCATTGGCTGTCTGGGAAATCCAGTAGGCAATCGCCGGTCTGCCGCCGCCAACCGAAACCAGTTCCTTGAAATTGGTTTCAAGACCGATGGAAACGAAGCAAAGCGCAAAAAACCAGTTGCGATAGTTTTTGCAAGCATTTCCGATCTGCTTGGCCACCTTTTCTCCCCAAATCGGCTCGGCAATAAATGACACAACCAGAGAAGCCACGATAAAGCCAAGCACGAACTTTGGGAACCGGTACCAGATCTCCATAAAAGAAGGTTTCTCTGCCCCTTCTTTGCGATCCAGTGATATGGTTGCCCACAGGGCCATCAAGAAGGCGGCAACCCCAATCAGCACGTTCTGGGACATCTTTACTAACGCGGCGACTTTGTAGGCCGCATCACCACCAATGATTCCGCCGGCGGCCACAACCGCACCGGTGTTATCGATGACGCCGCCGATCCAGGCGCCGGCCCAGTTGTTGGGGAGGTTCAATAGTTTGGCAATCGGCGGCATCACGAGAATCAGAACAACCGCACAGACGAGCACCCAGGCGACCATGTAGCTAATTTCTTTCCTGTCGCCCTGAATGGCTCCACCGGCGGCTATAGTAGCCGATACGCCGCAGATGGCGTTGGCCGAGGCGATAATGGCACTGAAGCGCTCGGATACAGCGAATTTACGACAAATCCAGTAGGTCATAAACCACACCGCTGAAGCAACCAGAATTGCTTGCACCAGCCCCATGAACCCACCTCGAATGATATCACCGAAAAAAATGTCAGCCCCCATGCACACCAGCCCGATTTTGATAAAATACTCCGTCCGCCCGCCGACCTGCATGACCGCCGGTACTTTGAAGATGTTGCTGATGATCAGACCAAAGGCCAGAGCGAAAATCACGTATTCAAAGCCCCATGTGTTTATGATTTTCTGATTCGACAGAACCAGTGACAGATACGCCAGAACAAAAATGATCAGAAAGCCGGGCAGGTAGCGTTTCAGATCCAGTTTCATGAAAAAGCCGCCGAGGGATGTAATGACTGCCAGAAATATGAACATACTAATCGCCGCCCCTACTGTGGCCCAACCCTGAGGGA
>JASFTL010000359.1:0-4775 GCA_050053555.1 Desulfobacterales bacterium | reverse complement strand
GGGCAAGCGCACCCCCATGGGCCAGATAAGTGGTTTCCATCACCGCTTTGTCGTTTACATTTCGAACGATCATAAATTTTTCCTTCCATATGAATAAACATTTGCGCTATGCTGTAGGGTCACGCAGGCTACGAATATTTTAACTTGACAGAAAATACAATGTAGCTTTAATGTAGCTAATCATAAAATTCAACCGGAAAATCGTATTTATCCATTATATTGACAGCCTTATAAAAAATAGCTAAAAAATCAGAGGAAAATCAAGCACCCCTGGGTGCGTTTAACGTCAAATAATTAAATTATTTAAATTATTTAAATGAATTGATAAAGGATGCTGCCATGCACAAATTACTTACTGAAAACCCGGGTCAAAAAATGCTGCTCCTGGGTAATGAAGCCATTGCCAGAGGAGCGATCGAAGCGGGTGTTGCGGTTGCCAGTACCTATCCCGGCACACCGTCTTCTGAAATTTCTTTACAATTTTTCCAGACATCACAGGAAAGCAATCTGTATTTTGAATACAGCACCAATGAAAAGGTTGCCATGGAAGTGGCAGCTGCAGCAGCCAATTCCGGTGTGCGCAGCATGTGTGTGATGAAGCATGTGGGCGTAAATGTCGCAGCTGATGCGCTGATGACATTAGCTTATGTGGGTGTCAAAGGGGGGATGATTGTCCTCACCGCCGATGACCCCTATATGTTTTCCAGCCAGAACGAGCAGGACAATCGTTTTTATGCCAAACTGTCCGGACTGCCCATGGTGGAACCCTCATCCGTGCAGGAAGCCAAAGAACTGATCGGATATGCTTTTGAGATTTCTGAAAAACTGCAGGAGCCGGTTCTATTTCGCACCACCACCCGTATCAACCACTCCTCTGCAATTGTAACGCTGGGGGAAATAACGGAACCCAACACCAAAGGCGATTTTGTCAAAGATCCCTTTAACCTGGTCACGGTGCCGGCGGTTTCCAGAAACTTACATGTTAAACTCTTGAAAAACATCGAAAAAGCAGAGGAATTTTCAGAAGCCTCGCCATATAATTTCATCAACGGTAATGGACGCTGGGGCATCGTCTGCAACGGGGTCAGCTATAATTACGCGTCAGACGCCGTCAAAGAATTAGATATCACTGATAACGTCAGGCTACTGCGGATAGGATTTTCATACCCGATGCCCGAAAAAATAATCAAGGATTTTTTGAAGGCATGTGAAAAAGTACTGGTCATTGAGGAAGGCGAGCCCTATATGGAGGAAAAAGTTAAAGCTTTTGCGCAAGAAGAAGGCTTAACCCTGCCGATTCGCGGAAAAGCCAAAGACCTGTTTACCCGTCTTTACGAGTTCGACCCCGCACAGGTAAGAGAAAATATCGCCAAGTTTTTTGAAATTCCGTATACGCCCGCCGTCAAACCGGATATTTCCGATGTGCCGGAAGTTCCGGCACGACCGCCCAATCTGTGCGCCGGCTGCTCTCATCGCGCGACGTATTATGCGGTAAAAAAAGCGGCTGAAGGCCTCGGTACCATTTATCCCACCGACATCGGGTGTTATACCCTCGGTGTGCTGCCGCCGCTTTCAACGGCAGATTTTCTCCTGTGCATGGGTTCTTCGGTCGGCACAGGGTGCGGCTTTTCAACTGCTACCGATAAAAAAGTCATTTCCTTTATCGGTGATTCCACTTTTTTCCACTCCGGCATCCCCGGTCTGGTCAACGCTGTTTTTAACAACCATAATTTTACGCTGGTAATTCTGGACAACAGCACCACGGCCATGACCGGCCATCAACCCCATCCGGGTGTTGATATGAAAGATTTTAACCTGACAGGCTATGGCCGTGTGTCCATTGAAAATGTCGTTCGGGCCATCGGCGTCCCCCATGTGGCGGTGATCAAACCCTACCGGGTGAACAAGAGTATCACGGCGCTAAAGGAAGCCATCGATTTTGAAGGGGTATCCGTAATCATTTCGAAAGAAGCATGTACCCTTTATGCCCAGAGCCTCAAAAAGGCCAGAGGCAAGCCCTTTTATATCAGCGAAAAATGCAAAAATCACAGAGATTGCGTCAATGAGTTGGCCTGTCCGGCTTTTTATATCGAGGGCGAAAAGGTATACATTAATGCAGATCTGTGCACCGGGTGCGCCGTTTGCGCACAGATTTGTCCCGAAAAGGCCATCGTGCCGGTCCGGTCGAAAGAAAAAGCAAGGGCGAAATCATAATTAGAGTGTCTATAAAAAATTGACTTGATAAGCATCGCAGAAAATTTTGGTAACCCTATCGATAAATCAGACCCATCTAAACTATTAGGAATTCATTTATGGAAACAAAAAGACTGATCATTGTAGCTGTCGGGGGACAGGGAAACTTGCTGGCATCCAAAGTGCTGGGAGAGGCGGCTGTGCTGGCCGACATTCCGGTACGCATGAGCGAAATCCACGGGATGGCCCAAAGGGGTGGTGTGGTTGAATCCGCAGTTGTATTCGGTGATGCCGACAGCACTATTATTTCAGATGGTGAGGCGGATGTGCTTCTGGGTTTCGAACCTTCAGAAACCCTGCGCGCGCTAAATAAATGCAATGCCGCAACAGTGGTGATCACAAATACCGCCCCGCTGCCGCCGTTTACGGTGGCCATCGGTAAAGGCGCCTATCCCGATCTGAATGAAGCCCAGAAGCTGATCCGTAACAAAACCGCCAAACTGATCGCATTTGATGCCCAGGCATTGGCAAAGCAGGCTGGAAACATCATGTCTTTAAACATGGTTTTATTGGGCTCTTTGATTCAGACCGGAACTATGCCGGTATCGGCTGAAAATGTAAAAGAGGCAATCCGGACGTCCACCAAAAAGGCCTTTGTCGATATCAATATCAAGGCCTTTGAACTGGGTTTTGAAGCGGCGGCCAAGGCCGCATAATTTTCACTATTTTATCGCGGGCAACCGTCGATCGACAGAATTGTGAGCGAATCGGATCCGGAGGCCTCGGGCCTTTGCAATAAAATTACGGTTAATTGCTATCCTAACAACTTCGCTACTCAAAAAGGAGGAAGATCATGCCGTGGAACGATAAGTTTGAATGCATGCCGGTGGAGGCGCTAAAAAAGTTTCAGTTGCATAAACTGAAAGAAACCGTCGCCTGGATATCTGAGAAGGTACCGTTTTATCAGAAAAAATTCAAAGAAATGGGTATTAAGGCCGGCGACCTCAAAGGTCTTGAAGATGTCTCCAAACTCCCATTTACCGTCAAAAATGATCTAAGAGACAATTATCCCTTCGGCTTGTGTGCTGTGCCGATGGAAGAATTGGTCAGAGTACATGCATCCTCAGGGACGACCGGCAAACCGATTACCGGGCCATATACCGCAGAAGACCTGGATCAATGGATAGAATGCATGGCCCGCAATCTCTATGCCGCCGGTGTCCGCAAGGAAGATGTGGTCCAAAACGCTTACGGTCACGGTCTTTTTACCGGTGGTTTAGGGTTTCATCAGGGAGCGATGGCAATCGGTTGCACGGTGGTACCAACCAGCGCCGGAATGACCGAACGCCAGATTACCATCATGCAGGATTTTGGCTCAAATGCGCTATTCTGCACACCTTCCTATGCATTGACCATTGCCGAGCGCGCCGAAGAAATGAAAATCGATATCAAAAAACTCCCTTTGCGGGTGGGGGTGTTCGGCGCTGAACCCTGGACAGAGGCCATGCGCCAGGAGATCGAAGAGCGCATGGGGATTAAAGCTATGGAGGCCTATGGCTTAACTGAGCTATGCGGACCCGGTGTGGCTTATGACGCCGGCGATCAAAAGGGCCTCTATATCAATGAAGATCATTTTCTGGCTGAAGTCGTGGACCCGCAGACCCTGGAACCTCTGCCTGAAGGTGAAAAAGGCGAACTGATTTTCACATCATTGCAGCGACGCGCCATGCCCATGATTCGCTACCGCACCAAAGATATCACCCGGCTGTGGCGCGAGCCCGGACATGAGGGCCGAACCTTTATTCGCATGGACAAAATCTATGGTCGCTCGGATGATATGCTTATTATCAGTGGTGTAAACGTTTTTCCATCTCAAATTGAAGCGCTCCTACTGGAAGTTGAAGAGGTCGAACCGCAATATCGGCTGGTGGTGAGCAAAAAAGGATATCTCGACCATCTCAAGATTCAGGTGGAAGGTAAAAAAGAAATCTATGAAGCCGGTGAAGATCGCCGCCATGAAATCGAAGGCAAAATCGCTGGCCACATCAAAGGCATGATGGGAATCGGTGTTGATGTGCAACTCGTGGATATGAAATCCATCGCCCGCAGCGAAGGAAAAGCCGTGCGTGTTGTTGACGAACGCCCCAAGCAGGAGCAGCGGTAATCGTTGCCGAATCGAAGATTAAAAAAAAATCATTATATCTCAATAACCAAGGTTTCAATTGTTTAATGAAGTGCCTAAAATGACTAAAGTTGGAAGTGCCTAAAGTTAAGGCATTCTGTCCATTTTAAAATGAAATTTGCTTCCTTGCGTTAACTTTAGTTCACTTTAGATCACTTCGAAATTGAGCTCACCTCAAAAACGGGGAGGTAAAATATGAGTGATGCGTCCAATTTTAGTCCCCAATCATTTGCAGTCGTCGGCGCCGGTCCTGTAGGATGCATTGTCGCCTGTTTTCTGGCAAAGGGCGGTTATGAAGTGACGCTTTGCGATGTCGTCCCGGACTTGCTGACGCCGGCATTGGACCCTGGAATCATCCTGGAAGGCGCCGAAAATATGCAACATAAAGTTTCGCGAACAT
>JASFTL010000358.1:0-4788 GCA_050053555.1 Desulfobacterales bacterium | reverse complement strand
ACCAAATCGGCCATGGCTGCTGTATTGAGAAGGGCGTTCAAATAAGGCCAGTCTGATATCAAATCGCTGCCGTCTTTCATCTTTTCTGATTCAAAAGTTGGATTAACGATCGAACCGGAATCCAAATTGTCCCGCGAGAAAGCAACCGGTCCCGTTACGTTACCCAGTTTGATCAGTTCATTTACCTTGAGAGCAAACTCCTTTCTCTCACCGAAGCCCAGATAGCATACGCGTGCCGGCAAGGCTTCAATGGGCAAGTGCTCCCGGGCCAGATTAATCCATTTGACGGTAACCGTATCGTGGGGGAATAAATCAACGATCAAATCATCCAGGGCCGCCAGGTCCGAGGCCTCTCCGGACATACAGGTCCATCGGAAAGGTCCGCGGCCTTCGCAAAACAAGGGTCGGATGTAGGCGGCCACAAAGCCGGGGATGGACATGGCTTCTTCTTCCGGCATACCCGCGTCACGGCATTCCTTACGGATGGACGTGCCATATTCAAACACCTGCACGCCTTTGTTCTGGAAACCGATCATGGCACGAAGTTGTTTGACCATGGATTGTCTGGCCTTGTCTAAGTAGGCCAGGCGATCGGCGGCACGAAGTTCTGCGGCTTCTTCGACGCTGTTTCCTTCGGGGATGTAGGAAAGCGGATCGTGACAGGGACACATTTCGGTGACGATGTCGGGCAAAAAGCCTAGTTCCAGAGCTTGCGGAAAAAGCGTGGCCGCATTACCCGCCAGGCCGATACCCAGAGGTTTGTTGGCCGCAGCAGCCTCTTTGGCCAATTCAATAGCTTCATCCAAGCTTTTGGCTTCGACATCACAGAACTTAAGTTCAATTCTTTTTTTGATGATGGCCGGATTTGCATCCACGTCGATGCAGACGCCGCCATGCATGGTCATGGCCCGGGGCTGATTTGCTCCCATGCCCCCCAGTCCGGCGGTGAGCAAAATCTTTCCGACCAACTCGCCTTCGAAGTGTTGTTCCGCAATGGCTCCCAAGGTCTCAAAAGTGCCCTGGATAACTCCCTGTGTGCCGATATATTCCCAGGGTCCGGCAGTATACTGGGCAAACATCGTCAGGTTATTGTCCTGAAGATCATAAAAAATGGGCCAGGTCGCTTTCATGATATTGGTGTTGGCCATCACGACTTTAGGAGCGAAGCGATGGGTTTTGAAAACAGCCACCGGCATGCCCGACTGAACAGCTAAGGTCTCATTGTCTTCAAGGTTTTTAAGCGCATCGACAATAGCATGGTAGGACTCCCAATTGCGGGCGCATTTGCCGATACCGCCATAGATGACAAGTCGTTCCGGGGATTCAGCATTTTCCATATTATTTTCAAGCATCCGCAGCAAAACTTCCTGCCGCCAACCCTTACAGCGCAAAGTGGACCCCCGCTGTGCCTGGACGGAATATAAGATTTCGGCATTCATTTTAGCCCTCCTTTTCCTGACGATTTTATTGCAATATTTTTAAGTTCGGTTCAAATAGATTACTGCAGCGTATCTAATATGCTGTTCTCGATAATTTGAGACATCGAGAACGCGTGCACCTGCAAATAGTGCTTGAGCGGCTCTTCTAATGCGCCCAACGGTACCGGCCCGACGAGTTCCGAACCGGCCACGCTGACGCCGTATCGGCGCGCCTCAGATCGTATGGTTTCCAGCACCCGGGGTATGGGTGTCTTGCGATAGTTCGTAAGGTTCATTGAGACTTGAACCATGCCCTGGTCTTCAATCGTTAATCCGATAGCTCGAACAAATCGAAACCCGCCATTGATATGGCGAACGGCTTTGGCAATATTCTGAGCGATCGAAATATCATCACAGCGCAGATTGACATTAAGTGCGATCAGCGCAAAGCGAGCTCCTGTAACTGTGGCGCCGGATTTCGCATTGAACTGTGCCGGACCCTCATCTGGAGCCCACTGGGGGTCTTTGAGCTTTTCCGCAAGTGCTTCATATTCTCCTTTACGGATCGTGGTTAAAAGAATCCTGTCGGTGCGTGTTGCGGCGTCCTCGTAGTAATATACCGGCACACCCAAGCTCCCAAGGTATTTGCCAAATTGTTTGGCAATTTCGACCGCTTCTTCGGTTTTAATGCCCCTGACGGGAATGAATGGCACCACATCCACCGCGCCCATGCGCGGATGCGAGCCTTGTTGCTTGGACATGTCGATTAATTCGATCGCTTTTGCAGCCATGGCCTTGGAGGCGTTGAGCACCGCCTCAGGCTCGCCCAGATAGGTCAAAACAGAGCGATTATGATCTGCGTCAGATGAATGATCGATGACTAAAGCCCCTTTGACCGATCGAATCTCTTCAATCACCTGTTCGACCAGGTCCATGTCTTTGCCTTCACTGATATTCGGCACACACATTAGAATTTTCATGATATATTACTCCTTACTTTTTTCATCGCCTCCCGGCCGGTCGTGTGGAAGACAGCCCCATTTCATTCCAACGCGCTCAGCGCTTCAACTCTCTTGGCGATCTTTTCTGCCTGGGACTCATTTTTGAGGCCGGGCAAATTTATCTTTACGTTGGCCAGACAACCCAGAAGACCGGCCCGGGCTAAATAGCCGGCGCACTCAAGGTCTGAAGCCGCATTGGGATTCATATGCTTTTCTAATTTTTGTTTCAGATCCAATATCTGCCGACACTTCTCAGCATTGATAAGCGGGACGCGGGTGGCTGTGAGCATGGCCTCATCGATGGCTTGTCGCCTGACGGTCTGCTGTTTTTCTGTCTCCTTGGGCATCCTGAAGCTGGCCATCACATGGGCAAACGCTTCAGAATCCTTGCGGCTGCCGGTGAACAATTCGGCAGATAACCGCTCTGCTTCAGAAATCAGGGTCTGGTAAAAAGATGCTTCTTTCGAACCTGTTCGGCCGATAGATAAACGGGCGACCATAGCCACCAGGGCCGCAGCCATTGCCCCGGCAACTGCTGAGGCAGTACCCCCTCCGGTTGAATTATCATTGGGATTAAGGATTTTTTGGAAAGTGACAATATTATCGTTCAATTGGCTCCTCTGAAATAAGGTTTGACAGTTCGGGAAAATATGTTTATACATGTCTATACAAGTCAATAATTGCTTGTCAAGAAAAAAAATGGAGTCCCGAATGAATAAAAAGAGTTTGGATAATACGCTTCCGATAACATTTAACGAATCGATCGATCCCATCAGCAGGCGGCATATCGTCGGTTCTAAATATAACCGATCCGGTGAAACCTTAAGTGCTCCCTATCAAAAAATCAAAAGCCATATCATCGCACGCATCGAAACAGGGGAATGGAAGCCCGAGGCACGCATACCTTCAGAATACCAAATTGCCAAAAGCTTTGGTGTTTCCCGCGGTACTGCTAATCGCGCTTTACGGGAACTGACTTCGGAAGGATATTTGGTTGGTCTCCAAGGGGTCGGCAGATTTGTCGCTAAAACCAAACAACACTCACCCCTGTTAGAGGTAAAGCCCATTTCGCAGGAGATCGCCGAGCGTGGTGAAACTCACAGCTCAAGAGTCCATTTGCTCGCCCAGGAGTCGACAACTTCCGAACTGGCAATGACCCTGGGCCTGAATGTCGGTTTGCCTGTCTACCGATCAATCATCGTTCACAGTGCCAATGGGCGACCCGTCCAATTGGCCGACAGATATGTGAACCCGCTCTTTGCGCCAGACTACCTTGAACAGGATTTTACGCGATTGACACCCAGTGAATACTTATTCCAGCTGGGGCCTCTGACTGAGGTTGAACACATCGTCGAGGCGGTATTACCTGATAGCGACAGCCGAAAATTACTTGGAATTGACGCCAATGAACCCTGCCTTTTGATACACAGAAGAACTTGGTCCAACGATATCATCGTCACCAAAGCCAACCTGCTCTATCCCGGATCTGGATTTCGACTGGGAGGCCGTTTTAAGCCGAGGTCCCCGGCTAAACCGCTGGCAGCCTGATTATTTTGAACGATATGACTTTTTTTGGTAAGGTATAAACCGGTCGTGTAGGCGGCGCATAATTCGGGCCAAATTTGGAACGTGCATAGAGGATCTATGAGATTCAATCGAACCGTCAGGATCATCGCATGGGTTGCTGCAACTCCACCAAAGTGGCGCCCCATCCGCCGGCTTCCGGGGGCGCACCCTTGAAGCTTTTGACGAGCAAGTTTTTTTGTAAAATTCGGTGTACCTGTTTTTTTTGGATGCCCTTACCCTTGCCGTGAATTACGCGCACGGACTGTATGCCAGCTTTGAGGCATTCGCGAAAATAATCGTCCAGGAGATCTGGAATATCTTTCGGTCGGAAGGTATGCAGATCGAGGACATCTTCAATTGGTATTCGGATCGGATCCAATTTTCGGCCTTAAGCCCTATCGAAGCTGAGATATTAAATGCCAAATACGATACAGAATCCCGAGTTTACCTTTATCGGCTTGCTGATCTTAGCGTATCTGCTGGGCGCTATCCCCTGGGGGCTGATTTTGGCCCGTATCTTTGCGCGCGAAGATATCCGCCGGAAGGGCAGCGGGAATATCGGGGCGACCAATGTACTGCGGGAAGCCGGGATCACGCCGGGCTTATTGACATTGGCCGCAGATATTCTTAAAGGTGCCATCCCTGTCTATCTGTCGCTTGTGACGTTTGGCCCTGCCGACGGAACCGGCGACATTTATTTGTCAGCCATTGCGCTGGCGGCATTTTTAGGTCATCTGTATCCTCTGTATCTCAAGTTACGCGACGGCGGCAAGGGTGTTGCGACTGCCGCCGGATGTTTTGTG
>JASFTL010000357.1:0-4825 GCA_050053555.1 Desulfobacterales bacterium | reverse complement strand
TTCTGGTTCACTGACACCTATAGTTTTATGATTATAAGCTTTATTCAATTTACTTTTTCTTTAAAGTATGCAAAGAAAATTACTTGATTCGAAAGGATTGCAATATTATTAATAATAATATATATAATACAGTAATGAATCTGTCGATAAGCCGTTAAAAACCGAAAAGGCTGGGCAAAATGACAAAAAAAGGTAAAAACTCACCGTTCGAAGAAATAACCTTACCATTGCCGTCATCGTCCGATCTAAGGGGCCGACAATCGGTTCGTGCAACCTTTAAGTTATCGCCCCGGGCAATCGATGTGCTTAGTATCGTGGCCACGCAACTGGGAATCAAACAAAAGTCGCTTTTTGATCATTTGATCGAGGATGTGAAGTCATTGAACCTCATCGCAAATGAAATCGAAGATGAGACCTTTAGCGCTCTGGAGCGTATTCAAAAAACCTTTGTGGTCAGCCGGCGGACGCTGTCTTGCCTGGAACAAACATCACGTCAATTTAATGCGCCGCGAGACGCTTTGGTGGAATATTCGATTCAACGATTGTTGCCGGTAATTGCAAAGGAGCGCGAAAGACATCGCAAACGAAAAGAGGTATTAAATGATATCAATGCCCATCTGGAACAGGGATTGAAAGTACTGCATAAAGCTCGATCTCTTTTAGGCGAGGAAGATCCGGTCTATGCCCGATTTGAATCCGCCGTGCATGGATTGGCAAATGCTCAGGCTCATATCGAAGATTATGTAAAAAGAGGAAGCGTTATTGAGGATTTTTGAAGCAGCCCATATTTTGAAGCAGCTTTAAACGAGTAATAATCGCATAGATTTATTTAGGTGCCAGCAAAAGAATCCCTTCATCCGTATTTAGATCCATTCTAAACCGGCGCAGATAATTCATACCCAATAGCCCTGTATCCGGTTGATTGGGAAGATCCAGTACCAGCGCTTTTACATTATTCATCTCAAACCCCTCCACATTAATAGATCCTATTATCACCTCCGGAGCATAGAGAACACCCCCTGCCGTGTAAACCGTTCTTCGCGGATTTCTGACCGTTATCGTGATACCCAGGTCTGCGGCCGTGGAAGAGGGTATGGTCGTCATTGACGCACCCGTATCAACAATGAAGTCTTGTGACGTCCCCTGATTAAGTGAAGCGGACACTGGTATTTGTTGGGTGCCCGGAACAAAGCGGATGACGATCTTTCCCTGCTGACCTTTCAGCTCGGAAATCTGCGATTTTAAGCTTCTAACCTGATCCCTGAGATCCGGTGGATAGTCTTTTGCCGACAGCAGTTCTTCAGCCGTGGCCCAGTCGTTTTCCGCCAAGGCCAGTTTTACACCGAACAGATGAATGTCGAGATCATCGGGCCGCTGCCGACCGCCGCGCTCATAAACCTGCCAGGCCTCCTGGATGGCTCCGCCTTCAAGCATCGCACTTAGCCAATTTTGATAAAGACCGGAGTGCAGTTTAGCCAACTGGATTTTTTCACGATCGTTTTTCGGCGCCACATTTTCAATAACATCTTCCGTTAAATTGACGGCCTCTTCAAAACCATAACTTTCTGCGGTCAGGATTACCACATCCGACATCAAGGAAATATCATCGGCCTGAGCGAGCACCTCGGCATCAAAATAATTGGCCGCCTGGATCGCAAAGCCGTTTTGAACCGCTCGCGCAATCAGAGAGCGCAATTGACTTATAATCACATCGGGCTGCAAATAGTCAGGCGTCTGCTGAACAGACAGCTTTGATTCGAATCGAAAGGCCTGCGTAAATGCTTCTAACTTATCTAGATCTGAGTAATCATCTCCCAAGGTAAGGGCCAGGGCAAACTCTTCTTCCCGGCTATTGCCAAAAGTAAGTCGATAATAATCATCGACCCGGATCTCGGCTTTAAGATTACGACCCTCATCGCCGCTCCATAAAAAAGCACCGTCGATAGAATCACCAAACGACCAGCCGACCACTCGATCATCTTGAATAAATACGCCCGAATCGTTTATGGCGTCTGGCATGGTTGATTTATAAAAATTTCCCTGTCTTTCGATGCCCCCAATCTCAATTGGCTCCGGCGGATCCGGGGATCTGAGAGCCAACCATGTTAATGGTTTGTCCGCAGACCAGGGATAAAGATTCGGCCCTGCAATGCTCAGGTCCTCACGGATCCGCCACAGGCTGATTTGATCCAGATCGTTTATAAGGCCGCCTTCAATTTCCAGCTGATTTCCGGAACTCATCTGAAGAAGCCAATTGGATCCGCCTAAACTGATTCGGGTGGGCAGCGCAACCCAGCCGCCGCCAACGATCGGCACGGTCATTTCAGACATGACATTTCCGGCAATATCCTTAATCCGGAGCAATCCGATTGGAATATTAATCAGGGCGGCATCTATCTCACTGCCGGGATCGGGTCTCACAAGGGACGTCTTTGGGGGTGGTTTGGCTTGCGGGCGGGCAGCGGACGGCTTGTCTGTGGAGGCGGTTTGTGTTTTCGATGGCGGCGGTATGGATGGGTTTGACCGGTAATAAAAATAAAGCACGCTCACGATAAACAAAATACAAATAATTACCGGCAGCCAGGGCCGGCTCTTCTTTTTTGCCGGCATTTCATGCAGGGATGTGCCGCAGTTATAACAAATATCGGATTCGATGGGATTTTTGATCCGGCATTGAGGACAGTTGATAATTTTATCATTGTCAGCTGTATCCGTGTCCATAATGAAAATCTTGCTATAATCGACTTAAATCCTAATTGATCGTAAACAAAATGAAAAACGCAGGCTAAAATTTTAACGTAATCATTATTTTTAGTATGTGTTCTAAAATTTAAACCACCTTGAATTATAGCACAAATTATTTTTTTAGCGACACTTTCCCGCATATGAGAAATGAGAGCGAATGCAAAGAATTTAATTCCGGATGAAGATAGTTTTATTCGTTCGGATTTATCGGTACAACGAATAGCGTAAGTCCTTCCATCTTTTTGACTCGAACGGGCTGTCCCTTTTCGATCGGCGGTCCGTCTCCGAGTCTTTCAGCCCGCCAGAGCTCACCGTGTATCTGGATATATCCTGATGGCGCCAGTTTCTCATTGGCAATACCGCGCTCACCGACCATTGAGCGGGACCGCCCGGATCGATCCCAATCATAGGCGCGCCAGGTAAAAGGAAACAAAACCACGTCTTTGACGACCCAAAAGCCAATAATACTCCAAAAAAGCCACACCGGCAGCACAACCCAATACTGGATAATAATCAAAATCAGAATAACAGCCACTAGCGCCGGGATATTCAGCAAAATGTATCTGAAATAGATCGGCCTCGGTATGTTTTTTAAATTAAGATCCACGCTGATAGTCGGCTACGATGAGGGTTAAATCATCATCCAGTGCTTCTTCTGAAGGTTTTCCCGACCATTTAAATAACTTCCGAATGAGCGCATCTGCAAATTGATCCGCCGGAAGCTGTGCATGCGAAATGATGAATTCTTTTAAGCGCTCTAAGCCGAAAAGCGTTTGATTCGGGTTGCCGGTTTCAATAATTCCGTCTGTGTAAAGCAGAATGCGATCATCCGGTTTAAGCGCAAAGCCAATATTCTTAAGTTGAATATCTTCAAATTGCCCCAGAATGGTTCCTTTTTCACGAAATTCATAGATTTTTTTCTCTGCCGCGCGCCACAAAAGAAGCGGCATATGGCCTGCACCGGCATAAATCATATTTTTTTCTTCAATATCAAGGAAAACATACCCGGCGGTGACAAAATCATTTTCAAGCTTCCCGCATAAAACCTGGTTTATTCCGTCAAGCACTTTGGCCGGATTGGCGGCATGCGGGATATTGGATGCAAACGCAATTTTGACCATTGAGCTAATGAGCGATGCCGGCACCCCGTGGCCGGAGACATCGGCAACAAGGATGCCCAGGCGCTTTTCATCCACTTTCGTAAAATCGTAAAAATCACCGGCCACGGATGCCACGGGTACATATCGAGCAGCCATGCGAAGACCATCTATATTAACAGATTCCCCTGGCAGAATAAAAGACTGAATCTGGCGAGCGGTTTCGAGTTCATGGGCGATGGTAATCAGATCTTTTTCATTTTGAAAAAAACGGCGGGCAACCGCATAACCCAAACAACCAATAAAAATTAAAAAGCCTAACCATTCAAAATCGAAGCTCGCGTATCCTTTGGTGAGCCAAGGCGCAATATTCGCATGCAAGGCCAATAGCGCAAAAATCAAAAATCCGACTCTTAGCATGTTCAATTCACGATTGCGGGACAGGTGCGGTTGAAACAAATTGGCCATAACGACCGCAATACCGATAATGGCCATAATGTTGCTGGCACCTATTGCTGCAGACGGATTCCCTTGATAGGTACTTAGTGAGATGGCAGCGATTGAAAAGACAATTTGAAATTGCAAAAGTCGTCGAATGGAGGATTTCCAGCCCTTTCCGAGAAACTGTTCGGCAAATAACCAGGCCGGGATGGGAATAAGATACGTAATAAACCAAAATGTATACGTCCAGAGTAAATGCGGAATGTCAAAAAGAAACTGAAAGGCCTTGGTACGAGCGCCGTATAGAAAGCATAATATGCCAAAAGAGACCATGGATAAATCGATCATTTTCCAGCGCAGAAGGGACAGCGCTATGAGCACAAGACCGATAACAGATAAAAACGTCCCGAAGATGATTTCATAAATATCCCAGCGAGCCAGAACATTGAAATCCTCGCTTTGAGAAGTTACTGCCGTTAACGCTAAGGGTATAGCAGAGCCCATTAGGACAATGCGACTATTCGTTATAAATGCAGTGTCAT
>JASFTL010000356.1:0-4851 GCA_050053555.1 Desulfobacterales bacterium | reverse complement strand
TGATGACCAGGCTTTCCGGCGATGCGATCGTTAACCAGTCGATGGTGGTGCTATCACTGCCCCTTAGGATGTGGACGTCCCGGCGAATCTTGGTCAGGGACCAGCCCAAATAGTATGCAAATGTATAGGAGAGACGGGATCCGATGACATAGACAGACTCGGCGGTTTCAAGGAAATCCACCATTTTTTTGAGAACATCCATATCGACGGCTTCAAGAAACGATTTGAGGTTTTCCATCTCTTCAAATACCACCCGGCTGAGACGGTCCGTACCCGGCCCTTGTATGCTTGACAGGTCCGTGCGATCCAGCATCGTCAGTTCCGTATCCACAAAATCCCTTAAAGCCTGCTGGAATGCACCATAACCTTTGTAGCCCAGCTGACTGACAAAACGCACTACCGTCGCTTCGCTGACCTGGCACGTCCGCGCCAGTTCCTTTGTTGTCATAAAGACGGCTTTACGGGGATTTTGCAGGATATAGTTGCCGAGGATACGGGCTTTTGGTGTCAACGAATGGTGGAGTTCGACAATTCCTTTCATCGTGGGATGGGATTGTTGGTCGCTCGTCATCTTTCTTTCCCGATATATTAGCAAAAAACAAATTCAATCAAATGAAATAAAATTTTGCAAAATAAGCGTCATAAATACATTGATTTCGATCTAGACCGCTTTAAATGGGTCATTATGATTGAAATTCTATCAAAATGATGGGTCTTTTACAAGATTGGGTGCAGGCGCCCGTTGTAAGACCTTGACGATCCCTTAACCTTTAATTTTATAATATTTTCAATCAGATATGAATTTATCTGTTATTAGGCCAAATCGAGATGCAAGTTAATTGATGCAATATCAACCAAATTATTTGAATTGTCAACCTATTTTGAAATAATTTTTTCATTTTCGATTTTTTTCTTGACATGATTTGTTTCATTGTCATAAGTAGTGTCAAATTTGGAAGACACGCACAAAACCGGTGTGAATGGATGGATATTTCCATTCAACTATATGATTTTTATGTAAAAAACATATCGAAGGCCTCCTTGGGAGGGGAGATTTTATGTTTGCAAGCTATAAACCCCTTTGGGGTAAAAAACCATCGCTCAAGTCAAATTATGACGCCGTTATCATCGGAGGTGGTTTGCATGGCCTCGCCGCCGCCTATTTCCTCGCACGGGACCACGGCATGCGGGATGTGGCCGTCATCGAAAAACGTTATCTCGGTTTTGGCGGATCAGGCCGCAACACAGCCATCGTACGCGCGAACCAGCGAACCCAGGAAAATATTCCGCTTTACAAGGAAGCCCTTGAGCTCTGGCCGGTGCTGACCAAAGAACTCGATTACAACCTGATGTTCTATAATTGCGGGAACCTGAACCTGATGCACAGCGAAGCCGCCATGAATACGGCCCGTATGAATATTGCCACAGCGCAGTTTCACGGGGTTGAGAGTCATCTGATCGATGCCAAGCAATGCAAGGAACTGGTGCCGGCCCTTGATATTTCAGAGGACATTACCTATCCGATTTTTGGCGCCATGTATCATCCGCCGGGCGGGATCCTGCGCCATGATGCGATTGTGTGGGGATTGGCAAAGGGAGCTGCCAAACATGGAGCGCATATTCACCAGCAAACCGAGGTGACCGGCATCGGCGTTGAAAACAACAAAATCGTCTCTGTGGATACAGATCGGGGAAAGATTCATACGTCACGGGTCCTGCTGGCGGCCGGGGGTTATTCCGCGGCTATTTCTTATCAGATGTTGGGTATCAAGCTGCCGATCAGCGTTTTGACCATTCAGGCCATGGTCACCCAACCCCTCAAGCCCATTTTAAATCATGTGATTTCATCGGGCATGTATCACGCCTATGCCAACCAGACCCTTAAAGGCGAAATTGCCACCGGCGCTCACATGGATGCCTGGCCGAATTATACCACCCAGACCACCGCTTATTACATCAAACATCAGGCTGAAGCGCTGGCGGAAATGGTTCCATGTTTAAAGGGGGTTAAATTCATGCGGCACTGGGCCGGCCTGGCTGATATGACACCGGATATGGCACCGATCATGGACGGCAATGACCCGATTGAAGGCTATTTCATGGACTGTGGCTGGGGGTATTTCGGCTTTAAATCCAGTGCCGCCACCGGCAAATATATGGCCGAATTTATGGCAAGCGGAAATTGTCCCGACATGCTCAAGCCCTTCAGCCTGCGCCGCTATGAACAGCATCGTTTAATGGGCGAAACCGCAGCATTGGTGAATTATACGCCGGACAACTAGAGAATTATATATTGAAAATTGAATATTCAATCTTCAATCGACAATCATCAATATAATAGGGAGATCACATCATGGCATTAACGCTTACCTGTCCCGTGTGCGGCAAACGCAACGGCTATGAATTCCGCTATGGAGGAGAGTATAAGGGGCCTAGACCGGCTGAAGAGGATCTTACGCCGGCAACCTGGTTTGAGTACGTGCACTTAAACCAATGTGTGGCCGGAATACAAAAGGAGTGGTGGTGCCATCGGGATGGCTGTGGAGTGTGGTTTACGACACACCGTGACACGACCTCCAATCTAGAGGTCGAAAAACCGGAGGCGCAATCATGAAAAGACTGGAAAAATTACCAACGCTGCGCATCGATTCCGCGCAATCCCTTCAATTTAATTATAAAAAGAAAACGCTTCAGGGCCTGGGCGGAGATACGGTTGCGTCCGCATTATTTGCCAACGGCATTCGCATTTTTTCACGCAGTTTGAAATATCATCGTCCGCGGGGGCTTTACAGCCTGGACGGCGAATGCAGCAATACCTGTATGCAAGTCAACGGCATCCCCAATGTTCGCACTGAAAATACTCTTCTTGAAGATGGCATGCACATTGAAGCCCAAAATGTAAAAGGCACACCTGAAATGGATCTGATGGGATTCATGGATAAATTGGATTGGGCCATGCCGGCCGGATTTTATTACCGTACCCTGCATAAACCCGCCCGCATATGGCCCATTGCCCTCAAACAGGTGCGCAAGACCGCCGGTCTCGGTAAAATTTCTCCTGATTTCCAAATGCCCGGTAAATTCGATGAGATCTATCCCGCTGCAGATGTGTGCGTGATTGGCGGGGGGCCGGCAGGCATGTCGGCGGCCCTGGCCGCCGCTGAGCACGGGCTGCGGGTTATCCTTCTGGAATACCGTCCGTGGCTGGGCGGTTTTTTTGATTACCGCACGGCGCAAAATGGAGAGGGAGTAGCGCTTTTTCAAAGCGCCCGACAGATGGCGGACAAACTGGAACAAACTTCAAATGTTCGCATATTTACGCAAGCTGCGGTGGTTGGTGTCTATAGCAACAATCTGGTTACCGCATTTCAGAAAGGGCTTGAAAGCGATCCTTTTGATGAGCGTTATCTTGAAATCCGGGCAACAAGTGTGGTGGTGGCG
Source organism: Desulfobacterales bacterium (assembly GCA_050053555.1). GTDB lineage: Bacteria > Desulfobacterota > Desulfobacteria > Desulfobacterales > JAHEIW01 > JAHEIW01. The sequence continues at coordinate 1,410 of JASFTL010000356.1, read as the reverse complement.
ACCGGCTGTATCGAACGTCCGCTGCTTTTTGAAAACAACGAGCGGCCCGGTGTCATGCAGATCGGTTGTGCGCATCGCTTGGCCAGCACCTATGGTCTGCTGCCCGGTGAACAGGCGGTCTTCAGTATCGGGCATGATTTAGGACTGGAGGCGGCGCTGGACCTGTTTGACGCGGGGCTTAAGGTTTTGTGTGTGGCCGATATCCGGGAAGACAGTCAAGATCCCGTGCTGCTCGAGGGACTCCGGCAGCGCGACATCCCAATTTTAAAAGGGTGGGTCGCAACCCATGCCCATGGAAAAACGTTAAACAAAGTGAGGCTGACAACCATCCAGGGAACCCTCCAGAAAGAATTTTCCTGCGACCTTTTGGTTGCCTCGGCCGGGATGACGCCCCTTACCGGTCCGCTTTCCCTGGCTCAGGCCGAGCTGGTTTATGATGCGCATACCGGCTTTTTCATCCCCCAAAAGCTGCCTGCCAAAATGCAAGCCGCCGGTCGCATGCTGGGCCTCAATCATCCCAAGTCAATTGAGGACTCGGGGCGCCTGGCCGGTATTGCGGCTGCCGCCGATTGCGGTGTATCCGTTGAAAGCCAGCTAAAAGAAGCCCAAGATGCTGTTGATCAATTACCCGGTGCGGACAGGGGCTGTAAATTGGTGATGGCTCCGGTCAAAGGCCGCAAAACCTTCGTCTGTTTTGACGAAGATACGACGATCAAAAATGTCAAACAGGCCTTAGCCATGGGATTCGATGCTACCGAACTGATTAAGCGATTTACCGCTGCTGGAACCGGCCCCGGTCAGGGAGGGATACCCGGGCATAATCTTCCATTGTTTGTTACGCAATATCATGGAGATTCTGATGTGACGACCATGCCGACAACCGTTCGTGTACCTCTGATCCCCGCGTTTATCGCCACGTATGCTGGAAGCAACCATGATATGTGCAAGCGCACGCCGGTACATGAGTCCCAGAAAGCAGCCGGCGGCGTGGTTCGGCGCATCGGCGTCTGGAAACGGGCACGTTATTTTTCTCAAGATTTCAGCTGTCGTGAAGAGATCGAAAATGTTCGTAACAATGTCGGCATGCTGGATGCTTCCACCTTGGGCAAATTCAGGATTTGGGGGCCGGATGCGTTAAAGGCCCTGCAACGGGTTTATGTCAGCGACATGTCCAAGATTTCAGATGCAAAGATTAAATATTCGGCCATGTGCAACGATGACGGATGCATCATCGATGATGGTGTGGTGGTTAAACGGGGTGAAAACGATTATTATTTTACCACCTCCACCGCCAGAGCCGGTGCCACGGTGGAATGGATCCGCTATCATACCCGCTATGACGGCTGGAACCTTAACATGGTAAATCTCACCGATGCCTTTGGTGTCATCAATGTCGCAGGACCCAACGCC
>JASFTL010000355.1:0-4861 GCA_050053555.1 Desulfobacterales bacterium | reverse complement strand
GGGAGCAGGCCGAGCAATTGAACCAGCAGATGAAAGGTATACTGAAGCGTATCAATAGCTTGGAGAAAATATGAGACGCGTTGATATCTTACCCGTTGAAAGTTGGGTTGAGCTTGAAAAGAAAATCTATAAAAGATCGGGTCTTAACGCCTCTGTCTTAAATTTTTGGAGGGACTGATTAATGGTCATCAGCGTTGCCAGTGGGAAAGGCGGCACAGGTAAAACAACGGTTGCCACAAACCTGGCTCGAGCGATCGGTTCTAATGTTCAGTTGCTGGATTGTGATGTTGAAGAACCCAATGCGCACCTTTTCATAAATCCTTTATTTGAGGAAACAGAAACGGTGTTTATGCCGGTTCCTGAGGTCAATGAAGACAAGTGCACCTATTGCGGAAAATGTGGAGTAATATGCCAGTTTAAGGCCATTGCCGTTGTAAATGAAAATGTATTGATTTTTGAAGAACTTTGTCATAGCTGCGGCGGGTGTTGGGAGGTATGCCCGGAGGACGCCATCACCCAAAGTGGCCGGGAACTCGGGGTCATCCAAAAAGGCCAGAGCAATGGTATTGAGTTCATTCACGGCAAGTTGCGAGTCGGTGAGGCCATGTCGCCGCCGTTGATCAAAAAAGTGCGTTCCTATCAAAATCCTGAAAAACTCACCATCATTGATGCCCCTCCGGGAACTTCATGCCCCGTTATTGCGTCCATGAGAGATGCCGATTTTGTGCTACTGGTAACCGAACCCACTCCTTTCGGCCTTTATGATTTAAAGTTGGCGGTCGGTGCCGCTCAGATGATGAATATACCGCTGGGTTTGGTCATTAATCGCAGTGATCTGGGAGATGACAACGTGCGGCAATATGCCCATCAAATGGAGCTTGCAATCCTCATGGAAATCCCTTTTGATCGCAAAATTGCCGAGGCCTATTCACAGGGAGAAATGATTGTAGAGGTGATGCCGGAGTGGAATGACAGATTTCAGAGGCTTCATTATAACATTGAAAAAATAATTGAATAAACAGGCAAAATATTAAATGAAAGAATTGATTGTCATCAGCGGGAAAGGCGGAACAGGTAAAACCAGTTTAATTGCGGCGTTTGCATCATTAGCTGAAAATAAGGTTCTTTGTGATGCGGATGTGGATGCGGCCGATCTGCACCTGATCATGGGCCCAGATGTATTCATGCGTGCTGATTTTAGATCAGGTTACACTGCCGATATTGATGGCAATAAATGTACCGAATGCGGACTGTGTTTGGACCTGTGTAAGTTTAGCGCCATCAGCTCCGATTTTGTCGTCAATCCCATAGACTGCGAAGGGTGTGGTGTGTGTGTCTATTTTTGTCCGGAAAAAGCCATCGATTTTCCGGAAAATACATGCGGTCAATGGTTTATCTCAGACACCCGCTTCGGTCCCATGGTCCATGCCCGACTTGGGATTGCCGAAGAAAATTCCGGCAAACTGGTAACCCTGGTTCGCCAAGAATCCAAAAGAATAGCAGATGAAAAAGATCTTGATCTCATTCTCACAGACGGCCCTCCAGGCGTCGGGTGCCCGGTCATCGCTTCCATTGGTGGTGCCAGCGCAGTGCTCGTCGTGGCCGAACCGACCCTTTCGGGTATTCACGATATGGAGCGAGTCCTGCATCTAACAGGTCATTTCAAGGTACCCGCCATGGTATGCATCAATAAATTTGACCTCAATCTGGACCTGACCCGGAATATTGAAAATTTTGCCAGAAATGAAGGTCTGGCCTGCTTGGGGAGAATTCCCTTCGATCCAATATTCACGAAGGCTATGGTACAAGGTAAAACCATTTTTGAATATAACAGTAACGCTAACGCCGGCCAGGCCGTCAAAGAGATTTGGAATAACGTTTCGAAAAAAATCGCTTAAACCCAAAAAAACAAGAGGAGGTATAACCTGATGAAATTTGCCATACCCTTAGCCAATGGGCAATTAACGGCACATTTTGGACACTGCCAGGAATTTGCACTTATTGAGGTTGAAGACAATCAGATCAAAAACAAAGAAACTCTGGTTCCGCCGCCGCATGAACCCGGCGTGCTCCCAAGATGGCTTCACGAGATGGGGACCAACGTGATTATTGCCGGCGGAATGGGCGGCAGAGCCCTTGATCTTTTTGCCCAAAACGATATCGAGGTCATTGTCGGCGCACCTTCACTCACGCCTGAAGAACTGGTCAAACAGTATCTGGATAATACGCTAATGGCCGGCGCCAACGTTTGTGACCATTAGGGTGTATTCTATTAAAAAATTTAAAAATCTGAATTCAGATCACCGGCAGCTATTTTCAAACTGCCGGTGATACATTTTCGAGAAGAACTTACAAAACGTTAAGCTGCAAAATTAAATTTGCAAATTCATTTTATGCACCGAACTTAAATCAGTTAAAATTTGTCACGGTGAGTTGTTCAATGATGCATAAATACATTAAAAAATTACTAAACTGGATAAGCAGAGGCGCTTCCAGATCAATCAATTCACCCGGATCTTGTTCGACGTGACAGGTTAAGCCTAAGATAAAACACCAGGTGGTGGGGAAAAAACCGGTCGAAAAAACATAACCCAAAATTAGACAAGGAGGTCCCATGCGCAAACGAGTTTGGAATCCCTATCTTGCCGGTGCGCTGGCGGGCGTTTTGCTAATGCTTTCGGTCCTGGTTGCCGGCCATTTCCTCGCTGACGCTGCTCATGTTTCGATTTTTTGAAAGAAATAATCTTTAGGGATTAAATCACAAATTTGTCCGATCTACCTACCTCACAGCAGAACGATCAAAACCGCAAGGATTCCAGTAGAAAAATTTTGCTCATATGAGCATATTTCTCCTTGACTGACTAAATTTGAGTAGTTATATTATGCTCAAATGAGCATAATAGGAGATTGATTACGATGCCGCGACCCAAAAAAACCAGATTTGTTTCAGGCTACCCAGCCATCGCTGCATTTGTTCCCCATGGCATGAGCATCACCGGAGAAGTGTTTATGTCCGTGGAGGAACTCGAAGCCATCCGGCTAAGTGATTTTGAGCATCTGGATCAGGAAACGGCCGCCAATATGATGCAGGTATCCAGGCATACTTACGGCCGCATTCTCAGCGCTGCCCGCAGTATTGTGGCTGACGCCCTGATCACCGGTAAAGCTTTGAAAATCGAAGGAGGAACATTTGAATTCCGCGGTATGGGCCGAGGTCGACGCAGAAGAGGCAGGCGATGGCGCGGCCAATAGGGCTTAAGCTAGAGGTGATGGCCGAAAACCAATAAACATTAAATGATAACTTTACTCAAAGAGGAGGTGATCAATATGCCCAGAGAAGATCGAACAGGTCCGCAGGCCCAAGGCCCGATTACAGGTAGAGGCCGCGGTCGATGCAATTCAAAAGACGGATCGAGGATACCGCAAGGACAGGACGGTATGGGATCCGGCCGGGGTCAGGGCCGGAGATCTGGCAGAGGAGACGGCCGAGCTCAGAGCAAAGGCAAAGGTGCCGGACATGGCCGAGGTAAGCGGTTTTAACCAATTAACGAATCAGCCGCCAAACGATTCATCTAATCATCTAATTAACCAATTAACGATACATTAAGGAGGTGATCTTATGCCTAGATTTAACCGAACAGGTCCCATGGGAGGCGGTCCCATGACCGGCGGCAGAAGGGGTCTTTGCAACCATGCAACCGCCGAAAGCGCCAGAGCTTTCATCGGCACCTACGGTTACGGTGGCGGCCTGGGACTTCGGCGCGGCTTCAGAGGCGGATTCGGCCGCGGTGCGGGCACGTGGCGCGGTTATGGCAGGGGCTACGGATGGTACCCGCCCGTTGCAGGTCCGGCGTTTCCATCCTCTGTAGCCGATGAGATGGATATGCTGAGAGCCGAGGCCGATGACTTAAAGAAATCATTGGATGCAATCAATGCACGTATTGATGAGCTGGGGAAAAAACCTGCCGAGGAATCCTAAAACGGACTGCGGCCATGGGAGGCTGCATGTTACTTAAGGAAATAAGGGGTGGCTAACTTAACTACCCCTTATTCAAAACGAGCTTAAATATTCAATCAGCGAAATTTTTCCTTTGCGCCGTAAGCCTCTCAAGCCATTAGTGATTTAGGATGATGACGTCTTGCTTTTTACCTATGCTCATGAGCTCGAAGCAGCTCCTGCCAGAATGTCAAGATTTTAATAAAGACCTGACGGTACCCGGGTGTTCAGTCGGAAGTCAATGTTGCGCAAGGCCTATCTTGCATTTGCCGGTGGGTATGGTTATAATCTAACATTATGAAAGCACAAGACAAAAAGATACCGGATCCCAAAGAATTAGAAAAAGAAATCGGCGAATTTTTATCCGAAAAATTCGGCGACAACGTCAAAATCGTAACGCCAATGGTGTTGCCCAAGGAAGCTGCCGTTGATAAAGTCAAGGCGCCCAAACGCAAAATACAGATCAATTTTAATCTGAAACCCGAAGAGCTCATCGCGTACCTGGATCAATTCGTTGTAAAACAGAACAGCGCAAAGGCGATTTTGGCCACCAAAATTTGCACCCATTTCAACCGCATCAAACGCGCACGGGACGGACAGGACAATGTCGGTACAACGACGATGGTCGGCAACATTAAGAATAATGTGTTGATGATCGGCCCCACCGGTGTGGGTAAAACCTATATCATTAAATTGATTGCCAACAAGATCGGTGTGCCGTTTGTCAAAGGCGATGCCACCAAATTCAGCGAGACCGGTTATGTGGGCGGGGATGTCGAAGATTTGGTGAGAGATCTGGTCCGGGAAGCAGACGACGATATCGAGTTAGCTGAAAACGGCATTATCTATATCGATGAAATTGAT
>JASFTL010000354.1:0-4884 GCA_050053555.1 Desulfobacterales bacterium | reverse complement strand
AAATAAGCTTGACGATGAAAAAAAAGTCGCGGAAAAGCTCTCCCGGATACCACAGATCCAGGAGGTCCATTACGTGGCGGGCGAGGATGCATTTCTGGTCAAAGTTCGTGCGGCGGACACCGAAGATCTCGGTCGGCTTGCCCGGGAGAAAATCGCGGCGATTGCCTCGGTGCAATCCACCCAAACGGCCATCGTGCTGTCAACGTATAAGGAGACCGCCAGGATACCGATTGATCAAATTGAGATGAAATAAATAACCGCAGACACACGCAGACTTTGGCCCGGTCGACATGAGCGGGCCAAAACCATTATCCGTTGTTGCGGAGTAGGAAAAGTTTACTTTTTATTATTGTTGGTGTGTCAACTCCGTTGCAAAACGACTTTGTAAAATGTTCATATGCAAGGCTTGCGAATTTTGAGGGGTGAGGCGTACGTTTAGTACGTCAGAATGATTTACCCTGTTAAATAAGATTTGAGCGGTAGGCGCTTAAATCTTAGTTGGAGTTCATTTAATAAGCCAGTCGTAATACTCAAGGTTTTCTGAAGTATATAGTCTGACAGTCAAGTAATAAACTCCAACTATTTAACAGGGCCGGAATGAGTATAACGCAGCAGATGGGCATTTTACGGAGTCGTCTCCATGAAGTAAGAGGTGAAACATGATAAAAATTAACGAAAACTACCTGAAACTGCAGGCGTCGTATCTGTTTTCGGAAATTAGAAGGCGCACAGATGAATTTCAAAAAGCGAATCCTGACAAAGATATCATCAAACTGGGCATCGGGGATGTCACCCGGCCCCTGCCAAAAGCCTGCATCAAAGCCTTTCACCGGGCGGTGGATGAAATGGCCAATGCGGATACGTTTCGCGGATACGGTCCGGAACAGGGCTACGCGTTTCTGCGCGAAAAAATAGCCCAAGCCGATTTTCAAGACCGTGGTGCCGATATTTTTGCCGATGAAATATTTGTCAGCGACGGGGCTAAATGCGACACGGGCAATATCCAGGAAATTTTTTCAGGCGACATCCGGATCGCGATTCCCGATCCGGTTTATCCGGTATATCTGGATACCAATGTGATGGCCGGGCGTACCGGTCCGTTTGGCGACGGGCGCTATGACGGTCTCACCTATCTGGAAAGCACCCGTGAAAACGGCTTTATCCCTGAGCTGCCGGGGGAAAATGTCGATCTGATTTATCTGTGCTTTCCCAACAATCCCACCGGTGCGACCATCACCCGATCTCAGCTGCAAAATTGGGTGGATTATGTCAAGGAAAACCGGGCCCTGATTCTGTATGATGCCGCTTACGAATCTTATATTCAGAACGTGGAATTGCCGAAATCGATATTTGAGATTGACGGTGCGCGGGAAGTTGCCATTGAATTTAGAAGTTTTTCCAAAACCGCCGGATTCACCGGCACCCGCTGTGCCTATACGGTGGTGCCTAAATCCTGTATGGCATATGCGGGCAATGGCGAGGCCCATTCAGTTCACGATCTTTGGTTTCGACGCCAGTCCACCAAATTTAATTCTGTTTCTTATCCGGTGCAGCGGGCCGCCGAGGCGATCTACACTGAAGCAGGCCGGGCGCAGGCCCAGGCCTTGATTGATTATTATCTTAACAACGCAAAACGGATCCGGACGGAAATGGAGGCCCTCGGCTATGAATGTGTGGGCGGGGAAAACTCTCCCTACATCTGGATTGATGGAAAAACCGATTCCTGGCAGTTTTTTGATCTGCTTCTGGAAAAGGCCGGAGTGGTCTGCACGCCGGGAGCCGGTTTCGGACGCTGCGGCGAAGGCTATATTCGACTCAGTGCGTTTAATAACGCGGCCAACGTCCAACACGCAATGCAAAGGATCAAGCAAGCACTCAGCTGAAAATTTGGTAAGAAATTTTCAGCGGTTATCAGTTATTTGTTAATGGTTATTGGTAAATAGCCTGCTGGCTTGCAATCAGGAGCAAGAAGCCAGCAGCCAGAAAGCATACTTAATTTATCTAATGGTTTGAATCTGCGATAATCTGTGCTTGCCCAGTTGAATGCCACCTTTGGTGGCCCCCTCTGGGGGATTCAACCGGGGTAATCTGCGGACCAGAACCTTGAACCGATGTACCCTGCTTGTGGGGTCGCAGCGCAGCGCGCGAAGCCCCAAACCCCGAACGGAGACATGACCGATGCCGATTTCGGAATCATTTGAAAACAGACTTTTACCGGTACTGTCTGAAATCATCGATCATTACGGCACGCCGTTTCACATCTACGACGAAACCGGCATCCGTGAAACCGGGCTGAATTTTATTGATGCATTCTCCAGGTTGAACGGATTCAGAGAATATTTTGCGGTCAAAGCACTGCCCAATCCGCGCATCCTCCAAATTATGCAAAATCTGGGATTCGGGTTTGACTGCAGCTCGATTCCGGAGCTGGTGCTGAGCCGTCAAATCGGCGCCCGTGGCGAAGATATCGTGTTTTCTTCAAACAATACAACGGCAGCTGAATTTCATGCCGCCGCCGCCGACGGCGGCTGTATTTTAAATCTGGATGATGTCTCCTTGATTCATAAAGTACCGCAAATGCCGGAAACCATCAGTTTTCGTTACAACCCCGGCCCACGCAGAACCGGAAACAGCATTATCGGCGATCCTTCGGAGGCGAAATACGGGGTTGCTCACGAGCAGATCGTTGACGCATATAAGTCTGCCCGGGCTTTGGGAGCCCGACGATTCGGGCTGCACACCATGCTGGTATCCAATGAGCTGAGTCATGCCTATATGGTTGAAAGCGCGGCGATGCTTCTGGAAGTTGCGGCCTGGGTTTCAAAAGAGCTGAATATTGATTTTGATTTCATCAACCTCGGCGGCGGGCTGGGCATTCCCTATCAACCCGAACAAGCGCCGCTTGATATTGATTCCATGGCCGAGGAGATATGCGATCTTTTTTTAAAGTTTAAAAAGCGAAACGGCTTTCTGCCGCGCTTTCATATCGAAAGCGGCCGCTACATGACCGGTCCTCACGGGGTATTGGTGACCACCGCCATCAATCAGAAAAACACCTATCGCAAATACATTGGTGTGGATGCCTGCATGTCCGCCTTGATGCGACCGGCCATCTACGGCGCCTATCATCACATTACCGTGGTCGCAAAACAGCCGAGGCAACACTTTGAAAAAGTGGATGTGGTCGGTTCGCTGTGTGAAAATAATGACAAATTTGCCATTCAGCGACTTCTGCCCGAGATCCAGGATGGCGACAGGTTGTTGATCCACGATACCGGCGCGCACGGCCAGGCCATGGGCTTTAACTACAATGGCCGCCTGCGCCCCAAGGAATTGCTGTTGCTCACCAACGGCGCGGTGGAGCTGATCAGACGCGCAGAAACCGTTGAGGACTATTTTGCGACCCTCAACTTCGAGCCGCAGATGTTGCTGCCAAAACTATCCAATAATCGCAATGCTGCTTGAGGTTAGGGTTCAAAAGTTCAGGGCTCAAGGCTAAATGTAAAATGTAGAATAAAAATCCAGGAGAGTTTTTCTCGCCCGAAGGGCGGGGTTTGGTTTCATCACTTTCATCTGGAAAGTGATGAAAAAAGAATCCAAATAATCCTGTAAATCCCGTCTAAAATAAAAATGATCAAAGTTGGACCGGCAGGATCCGGCGGATTGGGGAATCTAAAAGGCATCCAAAAGGCAGCCCGCATGAAGCTGGATTGTATGGAAGTTGAGTTTACTTACGGGGTGCGCATGTCCGTGGAAGAGGCCCAAGAAATCGGTGCCCTTGCCAAACAAAAGAACATCACGCTGTCGGTCCACGCGCCTTATTACATTAACCTGGCATCGGATGAGAAAGAAAAGGCCGTTGCCAGCAAACAGCGCATCCTGGATTCCTGCGAAAGGGCCGCCGCTTTAGGTGCCCGCAATGTTGTGTTTCATGCCGGCTTTTATCAGAAAAAGACCAGCGCCCGGACCTATCGTTTAATCCAAAAAGCCATTTTGGAAATCCAGCGAAAAATCACCCAAAACCGGTGGCAGGTCAAATTATGTCCTGAAATTACCGGCAAACCGTCTCAATTCGGATCGCTGGAAGAGTTGTTGAAATTGAAGAAAGACACCGGCTGCGGCATTTGTGTTGACTTTGCCCATCTGTATGCCCGGCAGCAGGGCGAAATCGATTATACGCAGATCTTAAAAAAGCTGCCGAAATCTTTTCATGCCCATTTTTCCGGCATTGCATATGGAGAGAAAGGCGAACGCAAACATCTAAAGACAACAAAGAAATTTTTTGAACCCCTGGCCGAAGCACTGATCAAGCGCAATGCCAATGTGACCCTCATCAACGAATCGCCCCAGCCTCACAAAGATGCCGCCATGATGAAACGGGTGGTCAACGCGCTTCTTGCCGCCAAAAAGAAAACCCCGGTTTAGCCCTCTGATCGGATTCAAGAAATGGGAGCATCAAAGCGATTCGATGTTTCACATTGTGAGGCCGCATCAAGGTCGACCGACACACAGTCGAGGACAGACAATTTCTATTGCAATATCATTGATTAAATCATCGGAGATTCGTTTTGCGTCAAGCCCGACTGTTCAAACATTTTTTTGGCAGGCTCGCCGTAAAGCCACCCGATGGTTTCGATACCCGGGCGAAAACCGGAATTGTCGGTGAAGGAGTCTACAAAAGCTTTGCGAGCCAGCTTCATCTCATGTTCGGTTTCCGGCGGCTTTCTCAAATGGATCGGAGAATAATTGACGGGTTGAGGATAGGTTTGGTTGACGTTTGGTGCCATTACCGGTCTTAGAACGGCCTCAAAGATATCCTGAGGCGCATATTGGCCCAGTAAACTATCGAAACAAGATGGGAGGTCTCCGGCAACCTCATCTATG
>JASFTL010000353.1:0-4888 GCA_050053555.1 Desulfobacterales bacterium | reverse complement strand
GCACGATTAAAAGCATTTCGTGTTTCGGTCGAAATCGCCGAGCGGTCACCGATGATCAGGGCTTTAAGCACAGCAACGGCGGACCCCTTCCCGGCCCTTTCGATAAGCGTCGACACGGCCAACCGGAAATGGTTGAACTGTTGCGCCAGGTCTTTGGACGAATTTTTGTGCACCATTTGCAGCTGCTTGCCCTTCGTGTAGGCCGTACGCCATATGCCCTTAAACGCCATATAACGCTGGTAATTAAATCCGCCCGGGTTGTTGAAGTTGCGAATCTGTCGCAGGCGGCTGCGAAACACCACCTGATCGCCCCTGCCAATGTTCGGGCTCTGTCCTCTTACCGTAACCCGGATCTTGCCCGTGACCCGGTAAAATGCCTTTTTGTGCCCGAGTGTATCGACACGCAATACAAACTTTTTTAGATCGTTAAGTTCGACTGGATGGGATTCCACTACTCCGAAAATCTGCCAGCGGGTTTCATCCGAAAAATGTCGAATGTGTTGCTTGGAAAAGTGGGGTGACACCCAGGGTTGGACAGAGGCATAGCCCAAAACCATAAAAAAAATAACGGGTACTGCAACGGCAGGCTTTTTGCGAATGATGTGGATCCCCATAAGACCGGCGATGCAAAGACCGACGACCAGTGAGCCGATCGTATAGCCGGGAATTTGACAGCCTAAAATGATACCGCCGATCAATGGTAACAAAAGTGCCACAATGGGGCGTGCGTAAAAATCGTCAGGTCCGGACTGCATGCTGCACCAAAGCTCCTCACCCGGCCATTGAGAAAAATAGATCTTTATAAATCAAGGAGTCGGGTCGGGGTTTTTACACTTGAAATCCCTTACCTAACCACTCAGGCGCTTTAAGAGCCGTTGCCGGCCCATAAGGGGTACCGGCCGCATGCGGTCCGCAACAATGTATCCCCAAAATCCACATGCGGCAGCAGATCCGCTCGGATATACCCCGGAACAGCCCCAAAGGACCGATTCCCACGGCAGCGTTCATCATTGCTGCCTGTTACGGGGCAAACTAGAAATTATGGGGGCGTTACCGAAGCCTGGTAAAGATTTGTTGCGGCCGGCTGCGGCCGGTACCCCCTATGGGCCGAAGCTCCATGCGAGTCTATCGCAGATAGAGAATAGAATATCTCCCCGACCCCCAGGCAATCACCGCTTCAAAGATAAACCGACAGACATATGATAGACAGCGAACAACGCTATTTGACCCGCTTGATGGCGGCGCCCAGTTCGGAGAATTTCTTTTCAATGGCTTCATAGCCCCGGTCCAGATGATAAACGCGATTCACTTCAGTCTGACCTACAGCCACCAGGCCGGCCAGAATCAAGCAAGCGCTCGCTCTAAGGTCGGAGGCCATCACGGGGGCGGCAGATAACCCGGATACACCTTTAACCATGGCGGTATTACCCGAAATTTTAATGTCAGCACCCATGCGCTTCAATTCGCTGACATGAATAAAACGATTTTCAAATATCGTTTCAGAAATCATGCTGGTGCCGTTGGCGATGCTCATCAGCACCATAAATTGGGCCTGCATATCGGTCGGAAAACCTGGATAGGGTTGGGTTTTAACATCCACACTGATGATTTCATCGTTTCCGTCAACATGGATGGTCTTTCCATGAGCGCTGATCCTGACGCCGGCGCGCCGCAACTTGTCAATGCAGGCCCCCACATGATCCGGCTCGCAATCCACCAAGGTTACGTTTCCGTGAGTCAGCGCCGCGGCAATCATAAAGGTGCCCGTTTCGATACGATCCGGTATAATCGACACCGATACCGGCTTCAAAGAAGTGACCCCGTTTATGGTAATAACAGCTGTACCGGCACCCTGGATATCAGCTCCCATCTTGTTGAGCACTTCAGCCAGCGCCACGACTTCGGGCTCCCGGGCTGCATTCCGCAAGATGGTGGACCCTTCGGCTAAAACAGCGGCCATCATCAGGTTTTCAGTCCCGGTTACCGTTACCGTGTCAAAGTAAATATCGGCGCCCTTTAGCTTTTTGGCTTCCGCCCGAACATAGCCGTGCTCCAGTATGATTTTGGCGCCAAGCTGTGCCAATCCTTTCAGATGAAGGTTAATGGGACGTGCGCCAATCGCACATCCGCCCGGCAGAGAGACTCTGGCTTTTTGCAGGCGGGCGACCATGGGCCCTAAAACCAGTATGGACGCCCGCATCTTGCGTACCAGGTCATATGGTGCTTCATAGCTGAGGATACGTCCGGTATCAACGTGAACCTTATCGCCATGAGCTTCGGCGCGGGCACCCAGATTGGAGAGCAGTAGCTTGATACTTTCAACATCTTTTAAATCAGGGACATTTGAAAAGGTATTGGATCCTTCGGCCAGCAGAGAAGATACCAAAATCGGCAGTGCCGCATTTTTGGCACCACTGATCCGTACCTGGCCTTTTAGCGGACGCCCGCCTTCGACGAGTATCTTATCCATCAAAACTCCTATCAAAACAAAAAAGCGCTGCCCGTTTACGATCGGGGAAGCGCTTGTTGAAATTTACCATCCTTAAAATCAGTGGTGCTGACCGCCTTTATCTTTGCTGGCATCAAGAGCTGCCTTGATGATACAGTACGTAATTCCGAGGCCGAGTATCGTCAAGGCGTACCAAAGCCCCCCATGAAACACCAAATGTCCCGCGTCCCAGATCCATTCAAAGTTAAATGGAAACATGCATTTCCTCCATATGGTTTCTTAAAAACCTAAGATATACCGACCGATCCATAAAGGGCCGGAATCCGAGAGAATTAAAACCAAAAAGATTACGAAGAATTCGAAGAATAGCTTTATCATTTTTTCATATCTTTGTGAACTTCGTGTTCCTGGTGGTCATAAATATTTTTTTCATAAAACCGAGCCTCAGATGCGATTGGGAGGCCGGCCAAATGAACGCTCACACTCACTATGATTCAGCCGGGCTCAATTCGGGCTCCGGTCCGCTATCGTCTGTTTGCGGCGCGGTCCCGGCAATTTCGGATTCAGCCGACGGTTCATCAATTGGATTGAGCTCCGGCTCCTGGGGAAAAATCGGTAGATAGCGATAAGACGTCGAAATCAGAATAACGCCGTAGGCCACCGGCAAAATGGTGGTGGCAATTTCCTGCCAGCTCGGAAAATAGGTAAACCAGGATTCAAACGGCAAAACCGGAATCGCCAGAACCTGCAGCACCATCACCCAGCGATTGAGACACACACCAATCACCGCTAAAAATACGGCCAGCCACAAGGTCGCCTGGGTTTTGCGCAGTTTGGGTGTGATCAAAATCAGAGCCGGCAAGACGCCACCGATCACGACTTCAGCAACCAGAATCCAGAGACCATAGACCGAGCCCTGGCTGCTGGCGTAAAAATCCCAGAAAGTAAAGCCTTTCGAGGGAGCCGTCACATTAGCCCAGTAAATGGTATCAACGATCTTGGCAATAATATAGAAAAATAGCATCCAGCCCGATATTTTAGCCAGAAGATCAATCACGTGGTCTTTGACCAATTTCTTACGCACGACGCTTTCAGTTATTTTGGTAATCAATATGGTAAAACAGGGTCCCGCGGCGGCAGCGGACCAGGTGAACAGAAAAAATGTCCAGGGCCAGACCAATACGCCTTCCCGAAATCCAAAGGGACGGCCAAACAGGACGCCCGGCACCCCACCCAAAGATCCCTGGTGGAAAAAGGACAGAAATGCACCGGTAGCGGCAAAAACGGCCATGATTTCATGCATGTTATGACCCAGATGATGAAAAAAAGGCACCTTATCAAGCTTGCGGTTTTCCAGGACCATCGGAATATATTCGATAGTCAAAACGCCGAAGTAACAGGTCAGACAGAAAGCCACCTCGGTCAACATGGAGTGCACGTTGGCATGCCAGAAAATAAACCAGCCTCTCAGGGGCTGTCCGATATCGAAACCCAGGATCATCAGTGCCGAACTATAGCAGATGAATCCGATCAGCACGGCGTAGTTGATGATATTCTTCAGTTCATCTTTGCCGACAATATATCGCAGAAAACCCGTAAAAAACGCGCCGCCGCCCAAAGCGATGACGGCAAGATCAGCCCAAATCCACAGCGCGAATCCATAGGCATTGTTCATATTGGTCTGGTTAAGCCCCTTCATATAGACCAGCAACATCGCAAAGACGCCCCAGGCCAGAACCGCCCCATTGGCGCCAATCCATAGGGCAAATTGCCAGACCGGACAGCGTTTAACCCCTTTGGGAATTAATGCAGAATCCATAAGTTGCGTGCTCCTAAAATAATATGATTGCCAAGATTCAAGTATAAAAAGCCGTGCTCACGTTAGCTGTGTGCTTTGCTTTTAAATTCACCTGATAGATAATTATCTCCGGCCTTGCGGACCCACTCACGGCTGGACAGATAATAAACCTTGGTGTTGGTGCCCAGGCGTTCCAACAGGCGAAAGGCCCTGGGATTTTTCGAGTGACCGTGGTGCGCCGCATCCGGTTGAGCCAATTGATGAACTGCATGTTCGGGATTATTTAAATCACCAAAGACGATGGCACCGGCCGGACAGGCCTGGGTGCAGGCCGTCTGATATTCATCCTCTTCGACCTCCCGCCGGCCTTCCATGTAAGCCCGATCTTTGGCTTGCTGATAGCGCTGAAAGCAAAAACTGCATTTTTCAACAACCCCCCGCATGCGAACCGATACGCCCGGGTTGAGCATTTTTTCCATTCCATCCGGCCAGAGCGGATCCCACCAGTTGAACTGGCGGACATGATAGGGGCAGGCGGCCATGCAATATCGGCATCCAAAACAGCGCGGATAAATCTGGCTGACGATGCCCGTACTCATGTCATAGTCGGTGGCGGTCGCCGGGCAGACCGACACACAGGG
>JASFTL010000352.1:0-4912 GCA_050053555.1 Desulfobacterales bacterium | reverse complement strand
GGTTACAGATGATTTGTTCACTTTAACCCAGTCGGCGATATCTTTGGCCCTAGCAGCCTGTTTTTTTTGTGAGATGTGAAAGATGGCCTCAAGGTAATCTTCCATATTGGAACTTAGCAGTTCAATCCGGTCCATTTTATTTTTCCTTGGTTCAATTTTGTTAAGTCAAATCGCCCCGTTTAGGTCATTTCGTCAGAATGTCTGACTTAATTTTCTGAGAATTCTCAGTGCTTTCTTCACAGGATTCCGGGTCCGTGGGACAGGACGAACAGCCGCAGCCGCATTGATCTTGCTGTTTAAACTTTTTTAGAAAATTTCGAATTAGAAATGCCGCTGCAATTGCGACAATGAATATGACGATAAGATTCTGCATTTTACTTCACCAAAAGCCCGAGGGCCGATCCAAATTGAAAGATAAGCGCTGCCAGGCCAAATGCCAGTAGCGTATTAAATGCCATCGCAAACGCGCCCCATTTCCAGGAACCGGATTCTCTGGAAATACAGACGACCGAGACAAAGCAGGGTGAATAAAACATCGTAAAAATAATTAAGCCCAGCGCCACCAATGGCGACCAGTTGGGGGCTTGCGCCAGGGTTTCAGACAGAGAGCCGGTTGCCTCCGGATCCACCTCGCCTAAAGAATAGGCAGTGCCAAGGGTAGAAACCACAACCTCTTTGGCCGCAAAGCCGCCGATAAGCGCAATGTTGGTTCGCCAGTCAAAACCGGCCCAACGCGAAATACCCTCTAAGGCGGTTCCAATGCGTCCGGCAATCGAATATCGCAATCCGGCCTCGGCTGCTTTTGCGTCAATGCGTTGAATTTTTCTTTTAAGGTTTTGCGCCTCGTCAGAAAGATCAGCGTTCTCTGCGGTATCCTTCAACTGCTGGGCAACTGCGGCCGGTACGCGGTTTATTTCGGATCGCTTTAATTTTTCATATTCCTGAACCTTTTGATCCGGAAGACCGGGATAGGTCATCATCGCCCACAAGACAATCGACAACCCTAAAATCACCGTGCCGGCTTTTTTAATGTACTGCCAGGTGCGTTCCCAGGTATGAATGGCCAAACCTTTGAATGTCGGCATGCGGTAGGGGGGAAGTTCCATGACAAAGGGAGTCGATGTCCCTTTGATAACCGTGATACGCAGAAGCTTGGCAACCAATAGCGCACCGACCCAAGCACCGATCGTGATCATAAACATGATCGCCGCCTCGTATTTTGCAAAAAATGCGGCAATCAGCAGGGCGAATACGGGTAATTTGGCACCGCAATTCATAAACGGTACGGTCAGCAAGGTCGCCAGCCGTTCCCGAGGTGATTTCAGGGTGCGCGTTGCCATGACGCCGGGCACAGCACATCCCCCGGCAATACCGCCGGATACGATAAAGGCCATCACCGAGCTGCCGTGCAAACCAAATAGGCGAAATATTCGATCCAACATAAAGGCCACCCGGGCCAGATAACCGGAATCCTCCAATATGGCAATGCCGAAAAACATAAACATAATCAGCGGTACAAAACCGAGGACGCCGCCCACGCCATCAATGATTCCGGAGATGATCAGCGATTTCAGCAAACCATCCGGCAGGATCACCGATACGGTAGATCCCAGCCAGCCAAAAAAACTTTCCAGCCAACCCACCGGCAGCTCACTGTAAGTAAAGGTAAAATGATAAAGCCCGGCGATTACCGCCAGCATAATTAAAGGCCCCACAAAGCGATTGGTCAGCACTTTGTCGATTCGATCCGAGCTGTAAAGTCTGTTCTGATCATATTTGTGCTGGATAACGCCCTGTTTTAGAATCGATTTGATATATCCATAGCGCTGATCGGCAATCATGGCCTCTGGATAGGTATCCAGTGTGTTCTGGAGGTGGCGGGATACCTTGCCCGCGGCATCTTCGAGTTTCCTGGCAAGCGCCGGATTTACATCTTTACCGAGAGTAAGAATTTGCTCATCATTTTCCATGTATTTCAGCGCAATCCAGCGCGCCTGATAGTTGTCGGTAAGAAAATTGGCGGTCACAATTTCATTTTCCATTTCAGAGAGCGCCTGGTCGATATCCGCCCCGTAGGAAATTTTGAGCGGAGCCATTTTCTCACTTTCATGGACCATCTGAACGGCGCTTTGCATGAGTTCATTTTTGCCTTTTCCTGAACGGGCAATGGTTGGGATAACGGGTACTCCCAGCAAGGATGAAAGTTTTTCAGCATCGACGTTGATCCCGCGTTTTTGGGCCACATCCATCATGTTCAGCGCAATGCATATCGGAATACCCATTTCCAGAAATTGGATGGCCAGGTATAGATTGCGTTCCAGGTTGGAGGCATCAACGATGTTGATGACCACTTCCGGTTTCTGGTTGACCAGAAAATCCCGCGCGACCACCTCTTCCAAAGAATAAGCGGTCAAGGAATAAGTGCCTGGAAGATCAACGATATGAAGTCTAAACCCGTCGCGCACATAAGTGCCTTCTTTTTTTTCAACCGTCACACCCGGATAGTTTCCGACGTGCTGTCGCGATCCGGTCAGTTCATTAAAAAGAGTGGTTTTGCCGGAGTTTGGGTTTCCGGCCAATGCGACCGTCGGTGCCATATGCTATTTGACCTCCACTTCGATGTAATCAGCCTCATTGTTGCGCAGGGTCAGGGTGGCGCCGCGGACCCTTAAGGCCACCGGATCATATAAGGGGGCGCGTCCCTGGATTTTGATTTCGGTTCCCGGCACCAGACCCATATCGCGGATCCGGCGGCCGAGTTCACCGCTGACCTTGATACTGGCAATAGTACCGGCTTGATTATCGTGCATGTTACGCATGTTGATTCGCATTCCGATTTAACCCTCCATATCTAATGCGGTCAAAAATTAAATTAAAAAGTTTGATATCCCAAACTTTATACGGAGTCAAGAAAAATGTTAGAATCTAAAAATTTTTCTTGACATTTGCAAAAGTTTGGGATACCTAACTTTTCCATCTTTATATCCTACTATTTTAGTAGGATTTGAAAAAGCGTAATCTTCAAAATCGAATCAATCAAAAAACGTTAAATTAATTTAGGAGGCCGGAACTTGATAAAGCGAATTCTAATGTTAACAACCTTTTTCACCTTTTTGGTTTCGTTGGCCGCAACCGCTTTTTGCGAAAAGCTGGTGGTCTATTCGGCTCGTAAGGAGCACCTCATCCGCCCGCTTTTTGAAGCCTATACCAAAGAAACCGGAGTTAAGATCAAATACATTACCGATAAAGCGGGTGTTTTGATGCAGCGAATCAAATCCGAAGGCCACACCACTCCCGCGGATCTCTTAATTACGGTTGATGCCGGCAACCTCTGGCATGCGGCCCAGGCGGGCATCCTGCAGCCGGTATTATCCAAGACCCTCGCTGAAAATATTCCTTCTCATCTGCGTGATCCTGAAAATCGGTGGTTCGGGCTGTCCGTGCGCGCAAGGACCATCGTTTATAACTCCCAAACGGTAGCACTTAATGAGCTGAGCACTTACGAAAACCTGGCAGAATCCAAATGGAAAGGCCGGCTGCTTCTAAGAACCTCTAAAAAAGTCTACAATCAATCCCTGGTAGCCATGCTAATCACTGAACATGGTGAAGCTGAGACAGAGGAAATTATCAGCGGTTGGGTTAAAAATCTGGCTGCACCGCCATTTTCAAGCGATACAAAGGTCTTAGAGGCCATCGCCGCCGGTCAGGGTGACGTGGGCATTGTCAACACTTATTATGTCGGCCGGCTTCTTCGAAAGAAACCCAATCTTCCGTTAAGAATTTTTTGGCCTAACCAGAACACAAATGGTGTGCATGTGAATGTTTCCGGTGGCGGCATCGTCACCCACAGCCAACATATAGAGACCGCCATTAAATTTTTGGAATGGCTTTCTTCCGAGCAGGCCCAAAATCTTTATGCGGATGTCAATCTCGAATATCCAGCCAACCCGCGGGTGAGCCCAGATCCACAGGTTGCCGCCTGGGGCAAATTTAAACAAAACCCGATCAATCTGGATATGGCCGGCCAGTTTCAGGCGAAGGCCATTCAACTGATGGATCGTGCCGGATATCGGTAATCATTTAGATGCGTAATGCCACCTATTTAAACAGCAAATACGTTTGTCGAAGCCCAAGGTTTCCGGTATGGCAAAAAATTGCCGGTTATCTGAACACCTGGAGATTCATCACCTACGGTTTAGCCTTAGCCGTAGCGATGCCGTTATTGGTGATCCTGTGGTCATTTAGCTATCAAACCCAGGAAATCTGGCAGCATTTGGCCCGACATGTACTTGCGGACCTGTTGTTAAATACAGCCGTGCTGTCTGGCGGTGTGCTCACCGGGACCCTAATTTTAGGCGTCAGTCTGGCGTGGCTGACCGCTGTCTGCGATTTTCCCGGGCGCAAAATATTTGCCTGGGCGCTGCTGCTCCCGATCGCCGTGCCGACTTATGTTATGGCCTTTGTCACATTGGGGTTAATGGATTTCTCCGGTCCTGTGCAAACGTTTCTCAGAACCTGGTTTCCGGCCAGCAAAGACTGGTTTCCAAATGTCCGTTCCGCAGGCGGCATTATAATCGTGATGTCACTGGCCCTTTACCCTTACGTCTATCTTCTGGCAAGAGACGCTTTCAGAACCCAGGGCAAACGCGCAATGGAGGCGGCCCAGTCTCTGGGATGGAGCCGGACTTCAGCTTTTTTTAAAACGGCGCTTCCCATGGCCCGGCCCTGGATTGCCGGCGGTCTTTTGCTGGTGTTGATGGAGGCGCTTGCTGATTTTGGAGCGGTCTCGATTTTTAATTTCGATACGTTTACGACTGCGATTTATAAAGCATGGTTTGGCTTCTTTTCTCTTCCGGCCGCTGCTCAGCTGTCATCTATTCTGGTGATCATCATTTTTGTTGTGGTTGCCGTT